>JANNQY010000356.1:0-3219 GCA_031400995.1 Lysobacteraceae bacterium | reverse complement strand
CGGTTCTTCGAAGTTGATCGGTACTACATCGCGCATGCCGCGATTGCGGCGCTGGCGGCGGAGGGGAAGATGAATGGCAAGGATGTGGCTCGGGCGATCAAGCAGTACAAGATCGACTCGGAAAAGCTCAACCCGACAAGCGTTTAGGCGCCAGCCGATGCGAAATAATGGCGGCCTGAGGGCCGCCATTTTGTTGCGCATTGATCCGAATGGCGTGGCTACAAGTGGGTCTGAAAGAAGCGCGCTAATTCCAGCGTCGACCTGACGCGATTGGCCTGCTTCCTCCACCCATGCCCCTCATCTGGAAAGAGAACGTACTCGACCGGCACCCCACGCTTCTTCAACGCCCCCACCACCTGCTCCGCCTCCACCACCGGCACATTCGTATCATTCGCCCCATGCATCACCAGCAGCGGCGTCTTCACCTGGTCCAACTTGTGAATCGGTGACAGATCCTTCAGTAGCTGAAGCTGCGTCTTCGGATCCCCATACTCGCCGGTGCTGATCGCGCCCATCCACGGCGTGCTCTGCGCGAAGAAGGTTTCAAAGTTCACGACGCCGAACAGGTTGGCTCCGGCGGCAAACAGGTCGGGATACTCCGTCACGGCCACCATCACCACATAGCCGCCGTAGCTGCCGCCCATGATGCCCAGGCGGCCCTTGGCGCCGATGCCTTCGGCCACCACGAAATCGGCGGCGGCCTTGATGTCCTTGTTCGCATCGAAGCGGAGTGCGTGGTTGTCCAGGCTCATGAACTCCTTGCCGAAGCCCGAGCTGCCGCGGATGTTGGGCGCGAACACGGCGATGCCGCTGGCGAGCAGGGCCTGGTAGTCGGCGCGGAAGGCGGGGCGGTCTTGGCCTTCGGGGCCGCCGTGGAAGCTCAGCACCACGGGGCCGGGGGCTTTGAAGTCTTTCGGCAGGTACAGCCAGCCAGAGAGTTCCAGGCCGTCGTGGGCTTTGAAGGTGCGCAGCTCCGGCTTCACCAGCGCCGCCAGGTCCACGCCGGGGCTGGGGCTGACCGTGAGGCGCGTGTATTCCTGGCTGGCCAGGTCCAGCTGCCACAAATCCGAAGGCGCGGCCGAGCCGCTCAGCGTCAGCACCACGTGCTTGCCGTCGGGCGAGAAGTCGGCGCTGCCCACCAGTTCGGACGGGGGGTTGGGCAGTTCGTTGCCTTCGCCGGTGGCCAGGTCGATCAGTTCCAGCTGGCTGCGGCCGCCATGGTTCCAGGCCAGCAGGGCCTGGGTCTTGTCGCGGTTGAGGATGAAGTCCTCCAGCTCGGCGTCGTCGCGTCCGGACAGTTCAGTGCGGGCGTAGGTCTTGCCGTCGGCGGCGATGTCTATGCGGGCGAAGGCCATGCGGTCGCGGTTGATGTTGTGCACCAGGTAAATGGTGTTGGCGTCCTTGCCGAACACGCCGCCGCTTTGCGCGGTGCCCTGGTGCGGCGTGAGCAGCATGCTGCGGCCGGTGGTGAGGTCTTCCAGCCAAAGGTTGCTGTTGCCGCGCGTCACCAGGCGGTTCACCACGGCGCGGTTGCCCAGCACATCGTCAATGCCGCCGATGCCTTTCATCTCGATGGCGAGCTTGGCGGTGCCGGTGGCCGGGTCGTAGATCCAAGTGTCAGTGCTGTCGGCGCTGCGGGCATTGCTGCGGAAGTGGTAGCGGCCGTCGGGCGCGAAGTCGCCGGGGAAGGTGTTGGACTCGCCTTCGTTGATGCGCTTCACCTGCGCGCCGTCGGCCGTGCTGAGGAAGAGCTGCGCGTTGTAGCCGCCGCCCGGCGACACCGCGTACGCCAGTTTTCCGTCCGGCGACCAGCGCAGGCCCGACACCGGGTCGCTGCCTTTCGTCACCTGCCGCGGCGCGCCGCCCTGCGTCGGCATCACCCAGGCCTGCGGCGAGCCGCTGGTGTTGGTGATGTACGCGATCTGCGTGCCATCGGGCGAGTACTGCCCCGAGCCCGCGCTGGTGGCCTTGCCCATAGCGGTGATGCGGGCTTCCAGATCCGGGTCGGTGGTGGTTTCGGCCGCGTGCAGCGGCGCGGTGGCCAGCAGCAGGGCGAGGGGAAGGCTGACGCGCAGGGGCGAGGGCATAGGACGTTCCTTTTGGGCTCGTTGGGCAAACGTAGCAGGTGCGCGGCTCCGGCCCCGCACCCACCCCGGGAGACTCCTCATGACCCTGTGCTTAGACGCCATTGACGCCTATACGTCACTGGCGTACAGTCTGTCGTGATCTTCGTCGAAACGAGCTTCTTCACTGAAGACGTTCTGGCGATGCTGGATGACGAGCGCTACGCATTGCTGCAGTGTCATCTCGCAGCCCATCCCACGGCGGGTGACCTGATCCAGCACACGGGTGGCTTGCGCAAGATCCGCTGGCTGGCGGGCGGCCGGGGAAAACGCGGCGGTGTGCGGGTGATCTACTACCACGCAGTCGCAAGCGAACAGATCCGGATGTTGCTGATCTACCGGAAAGGCATCCAGGACGACCTAACGCCAACACAGAAGGCTGTCCTTCGCAAAATCAACGAGGCATGGAAATAGTGGAAAAGCGCCTGTTCGATCGGCTGGCCAAAAGCATGCGCGAGATGGGGGATATCTCGCGCGGTGAGCGTGCGCCTTCGCGCGAGTTCCACATCACGGCCTTGGACGTGCAGGAGATTCGCAAGGCGACCGGCCTATCGCAGGCGAACTTCGCCCGCATCATCCACGTGCAGTTGGGCACGCTCAAGAACTGGGAGCAGGGCCGTCGCGACCCCACCGGCCCAGCCAAGGCCCTGCTTCAGGTTATTCGCAAAGACCCGGCGCACGTGCTGCAGGCCCTGTCGGACGTGGCGCGCGAACCTCCCCAGGCGGTTGCACGGAAGTAGTCGCGCCGCTAGCCAACCACTCCAATAGCGTCTACACAGATGCATAGGTGCAAAGACGGCGCGGCCCCCATCACCGCCCCCTGCGCACTCCCACCGCCACACTTCAGGACCCCACCATGCGCCCCAACGTTCTCGCCGGTCTCGTGCTGTCCCTGGCTGCCTTTCCCGCACTCGCGGCACAAGCGGCACCGGCACCGTTCGCTCCGATGGACGTGTTCGCGCTGCAGTGGGCCGAGAACCCGGTGCTGTCGCCCGATGGCCGCCAGCTGATCTACCAGCGGCGCTTCTTCGACCCGATGAAGGACGTGCGCCGCTCCAACCTGTGGCGGGTGGACGCCGCCAGCGGCGCGGCGCAG
>JANNQY010000355.1:0-16298 GCA_031400995.1 Lysobacteraceae bacterium | reverse complement strand
GAACACGAGGTGGTGCTGTTCGAAGCGCAGGACCGGCTGGGCGGCCACACCCATACCCACCGCGTTGTGCAGGCCGGCCGCGAGTATGCGGTGGACACTGGCTTCATCGTCTTCAACCGCGACAACTACCCCTTGCTCACCCGCTTGTTTGATGAGCTGGGCGTGGCGTCGCAGCCCACCGAAATGAGCTTCTCGGTCCAGGACGCGCGCAGCGGACTGGAGTACAACGCCACCAGCCTGGATGGGTTGTTTTGCCAGCGCCGCAACCTCGTTTCGCCGCGGTTCTGGGGCATGGTGCGCGACATCCTGCGTTTTTATCGCGAGGCACCGGCGCTGCTGGCGCTGGCGGGCGAAGGGCCTTCGCTGGGCGACTATCTGGCCCAGGGCGGCTACTCGCCGATGTTCATCGACGACCACTTGATCCCGATGGCGTCGGCGCTCTGGTCCTCGCCCTCGGAGGGCGTGCTGGACTTCCCGGCCAAGTACCTCGCGAGGTTCATGGACAACCACCGCATGCTGCAGGTGCGGGGCCGGCCGGGGTGGCGGGTGGTCACCGGCGGCTCGTCGAGCTATCTGCGCGCGCTGCAGGCCCAATGGGCAGTGCAGGTGCGGCTGTCGAGCGCGGTGCGTGGCATCCGCCGCAGCGCCGATGCGGTGGCGGTGCAGACCGACGCGGGCGAGGAAAACTTCGACCAGGTGGTGCTGGCCTGCCACAGCGACCAGGCCCTGGCGCTGCTGGCCGACCCCAGCGCCAGCGAAACCCAGGTGCTGGGCGCCATGCCCTACCAGGTCAACGAGACGGTGCTGCACACCGATGCCCGGCTGCTGCCGACCCGGCGCAAGGCGTGGGCGGCCTGGAGCGCCTATGTGCCCGCCCAGGAAGGCGCGCCTTGCACGGTAAGCTACTGCATGAACCTGCTGCAGGGACTGGAGTCGCCGGAACCCTTCGTGGTGACGCTGAACCGCAGCCAGGACATCGACCCGACCAAGGTGATTGCCCGCATGAGTTACCAGCATCCGGTCTACAGCCACGCCAGCGTTGCCGCCCAGGGCCGGCGCGCCGAGATCAATGGCGTCAACCGCACCTGGTATGCGGGCGCCTACTGGGGCTTTGGCTTCCATGAGGACGGTCTGCGCAGCGGCGTGGAAGTCGCCCGCGCCCTCGGTGTGCCATGGCCCTGAGTTCGGCCATTTACGAGGGCTGGGTCCGGCATCGCCGCTACCAGCCGCGACCGCACGAATTCAGCTACCGCATGTTCCAGCTCTACCTGGACCTGGCCGAACTGGACCAGGTGTTCGCTGGCCGCTGGCTGTGGTCGGTGGACCGCCGCAACCTGGCGCAAGTGCGCCGGCGTGACTACTACGGCGACCCGGCGCTGCCGCTGGACACTGCGGTGCGCGACCGCGTGCAGGCCGAGTCGGGGCGGCGTCCCGATGGCCCCATCCGGTTGCTCACCCACGGCCGCTATTTCGGCGCCAGCATGAACCCGGTGAGCTTTTACTACGGCTTCCAGCCCGACGGCGTCACCTTGGACTGGATCCTGGCCGAGATCACCAACACCCCCTGGGACGAACGCCACACCTACCTGCTGCCAGTGGCCGCTGCCCAGCGCCACGGCGAGGCGCTGCACTGGGGCTTCGACAAGGCCTTCCACGTGTCGCCCTTCCTGCCGATGCAGCGACAGTACCAGTGGGCCTTCCAGCCGCCCGGCGAATCGCTGCGGGTGCACATGCAGGTTCTGGACGGCGAGCAGCGGGAATTCGACGCCACACTGGTGCTTGAGCGCCGGCCCATGAACGCCCACACGCTGGCTTCATGCCTTACGCGGTATCCCTTACTCACGGCTAAGGTCGCTGCCGCCATCTATTGGCAGGCCGCCCGGCTCTGGCTCAAGGGCGTTCCCTTCCAGCCCCATCCCGACAGTGCGTCACGGAGTCCCTGATGAGCACCCCCGCCGAAACCTTGAGCCCAAGCTCCGAGCATGCCAGCCGGTACGGGAGTCTCGACCGCTTGCTGCGGCAGCGGCTGCTGGCGACTCTGGCGAACCTGCGCGGCGGCGAAGTGACGGTGCACGATGGACTGGGCACCGTAACGGTGGGAGAAAGCGGCGGCGGCCTGGACGTGCGCCTGGACGTACTGGACCCGGGCTTCTATCGCGCGCTTGCCGCCAATGGCTCGGTGGGCGCCGGCGAGGCCTACATGGACGGGCAGTGGCACTGCAGCGACCTGGTGGCGCTCGTGCGCCTGCTGGTGCGCAACCGCGACCGCCTGGACGCCATGGAAACCGGCCTGGCGCGCCTGGGCGGTATCGCCATGCGCGCGCTGCACACGTTCAAGCGCAACACCCGGCGCGGCAGCCAGCGCAACATCGCGGCGCACTACGACTTGGGCAACGACCTGTTCGAGCTGTTCCTGGACGAGAACCTGATGTACTCCTCGGCTATCTTCGCCGACCCGGCGGAGTCCCTTGAGGCCGCCCAGTGCCGCAAGCTCGAGCGCATCTGCCGCAAGCTCGACCTGCAGCCGGGCGACCATCTGGTTGAAATCGGGACCGGCTGGGGCGGCATGGCGATCTATGCCGCGCGCCATTTCGGCTGCCGCGTCACCACCACCACCATTTCGCGCGAACAGCATGCGCTGGCCACCGAGCGGGTCGCTCGAGCCGGCTTGACCGACCGCATCACGGTGCTGCTGGAGGACTACCGCGACCTGCAGGGCGAGTACGACAAGCTGGTTTCCATCGAGATGATCGAGGCCATCGGCCACCAGTACCTGGACACCTACCTGGCCAAGTGTGCGTCGCTGCTCAAACCCGACGGACTGGCGCTGATCCAGGCGATCACCATCGAGGACCATCGCTATGAGCAGGCGCTGACGTCGGTGGATTTCATCAAGCGCCACATCTTCCCCGGCAGTTTCATTCCCTGCGTCAGCGCCATCACCGGCGCCGCGGCGCGCGCCAGCGACCTGCGCTTGGTGAACCTGGAGGACATTGGCCCCAGCTACGCATTGACGCTGAACCACTGGCGGCAGCGCTTCATGGCCAAGCTCGACCAAGTGCGCGCACTGGGCTACGACGAGCGCTTCATCCGCATGTGGGAGTTCTACCTTTGTTACTGCGAGGGCGGCTTCATCGAACGCTCGATCGGCGATGTCCATCTGCTGTTTGCCCGCCCGGACAACCGCCGCGCGCAGTATCTTCCGGCGCCCGAAGCAGCGTGAGCATCCAACGCACCGCCCTGCTGCTGGGGAACGTGGTTGGCTTCCAAGCCGTTTGGCTGGCCAGCATCGCCGGCGCCGGTGCCGGCTACGCATGGACCGGCCCGCTGGCGGCGATCGTGTTCGCCGCGGCCACGCTGGCCTTCGGCGGCAAGGCTCGCGCCGACCTGCGGCTGCTCGCGCTCGCGTTGCCGCTGGGCTTGCTGCTCGACAGTGCCTTTGCCGCCTCGGGCTGGCTGGTTTACGCCGAGCCCTGGCCTTGGACGTGGGCAGCGCCGGTCTGGATCTGGGCACTGTGGGTGGGCTTTGCGATGACGCTCAACCACTCCATGGGTTTCCTGCGCGGCCAACCTTGGCTGGCGGCGGCGTTTGGCGCGCTAGGTGGCCCGCTGGCCTACTGGACGGCAGCGGGAGCGTTTGACGCCGTGAGTTTCGGAAGACCCGTGCTCTGGGTGCTGCTGGCGCTGGCCATAGGTTGGGCCGCCATCCTTCCGCTGCTGTTCGCGCTGGACCAGCGCCTGGGCGCGGCAACCGCCAAGAACGCGGTGGCATGAGTCTTTGGCTGGCGCTAGCGCTGATCTGGGCTGCCTCCGCGCTGGGCATGGCCGCGCTGTGGGCCTTCGCCCTGCGTGTGCGCAATATCGGCTTCGTAGACGTGGGCTGGGCCGGACTGATGGCCCTGGCGGCGCTATTTGCCGGCATCGTCGGCGAAGGCTCGCCGCTGGTGCGCAGCTTGGTGGCGATGTTCGGCAGCGTGTGGGGTGCGCGGCTTTGCCTGCACCTGCTGCACCGTGTGCTCAACGAAGAGGAAGATGGCCGCTACCGCGCGCTGCGCGTGGCGTGGAACGGTAGCAAGTTGCGCTTCTTCGGGTTCTTCCAGATGCAGGCGCTGGTGGTGGTGCTGTTCTCGCTGCCGTTCCTGGCGGCGGCGGCCAACCCGCGCCACGCCGCGTCGTTGTGGACCTTGCTGGCCTGTGTGGTTTGGCTGGTTTCAATGGCGGGTGAAAGCCTGGCCGATCGCCAGTTGGCGCGCTTCCGAGCCGATCCCGGCAACCGGGGCACCACCTGCCGCGTGGGACTGTGGGCCTGGTCGCGGCATCCGAACTATTTCTTCGAGTGGCTGCACTGGTTCAGCTACGTACTGCTGGCCGTGGGCAGCAGCTACGCGTGGCTGGCCTGGCTGGGCCCGGTGCTGATGTTCGCCTTCCTCTATCGTGTCAGCGGCATCCCTTGGACCGAAGCCCAGTCGCTGCGCTCGCGCGGCGAGGACTACGCGCGCTACCAGCGCGAAGTCAGCGCCTTCTTCCCCTGGCCGCCGCGCCGTCCATCCTGAGTTTTCCCGGAGCCACTGTATGTCCCTGATCGACCTGTGCGAGCGCGGCCTGGTGCCAGATGCCCTCACCCGCTACGGCATCCGCAGGCTCAGCGCGCAGCGCCTGGCCGACGAGGGCGCTGGCGACCTGGCGGCCGCCGACCGGCGCTTCCGCGAGTTGCTCGATGAACTGCGGCAAAGCCCCATCGCCATCGAAACCGCCGCCGCCAACGAGCAACACTACGAACTTCCCACCCGCTTCTTCGAGCTGTGCCTAGGCAAGCGCCTGAAGTACTCAAGCTGCTTCTACGCGACCGGCAGCGAGAGCCTAGACGCCGCCGAGGAAGCCATGCTGGCGCTGTACTGCGAGCGGGCTGAGCTGGCGGACGGGCAGCGCATCCTGGAGCTGGGCTGCGGCTGGGGCTCGCTGACGCTGTGGATGGCGCAGCGCTATCCGAATGCGCGCATCACCGGCGTCTCCAATTCCCGCACCCAGCGTGAGCACATCCTAGCGCAGGCCGCCCAGCGCGGCTTGGCAAACGTCGAGATCATCACCTGTGACGTGAACCGGCTGGAGCTGCCGGCGGGTGCGTTCGACCGCGCGGTGTCGATCGAGATGTTCGAGCACATGCGCAATTACCAGCACCTGCTGGGCAACATCGCCGGCTGGCTGGTGCCGGGCGGCAAGCTGTTCGTGCACATCTTCTGCCACCGCAGCCTGATGTACCCGTTCGAAACCCAGGGCGATGACAACTGGATGGGCCGCTACTTCTTCACCGGCGGCCTGATGCCCTCGGCGGACACCTTGCTGCACTTCCAGCGCGACCTGAGCATCGAACAGCGCTGGCTGCTGCCTGGCACCCACTACGAGCGCACGGCCAACCACTGGCTGGAAAACCAAGACCGCAACCGGGCCGAGGTGATGTCAGTGCTCACCGCCGCGTACGGCGCCGCCGAAGCGGCGCGCTGGAACCAGCGCTGGCGGATGTTCTGGATGGCCTGCGCGGAGCTGTTCGGCTATGCCGACGGCAACGAGTGGCTGGTGGCGCACTACCGCTTCAGCACTTCACCGTAGCCGACGGGGTGCACTGCGGAGCCGGCGCAGCAGCCGGCGGTGCGGCGGTGCTGGCGCCGGGCTTGCCGGTAGCCACGCGGATACCCTTGGCCTTCATCCAGGCGTCGAATTCCTCGGCGGTCATGCGGCGGCCGTTCTGGTTCATGTCGAAGCGCCAAGGCGTGTTGTCGAACTGCGTCTTGGGAACATAGGCCCCCGCAGCAGCAGGTGCCGCAGCGCTGGGGGCGGCGGGTTGGCGCATGCGCGCCGTAAACGCCGCCAGATTTACGCAGGGGATAGCAGCAGCCGCCGGACGCAGCATCTCCGGCGCAGGCACCGTGGCGGGCATGGGCGCCAGCACCGGCGCCCCGCAGGGCGAAGCCGCCGCAGCGACGGCAAGCGCCGGAACAAACAGCAGGGTCAGGATTGCGCTGCGGATCATGGTTGGCACCAAGGTTTAGGGAATGACCGAAAGCTTAGGCCCGCGCTGAGCGCCTTGCAAACAGTTTGCAGCAGACCCAAAAAAACGAAGCCCGGCACTAGGCCGGGCTCCGGGTATTGCCGTGGAGACTGAAGATCAGTTCTGCACGTTCAGCTCGGTGCGACGGTTACGCGCGCGGCCTTCGCTGGTGTCGTTGGTGTCGATCGGGCGCAGCTCACCGAAGCCAACCGGGCCAACCAGGCGGGCAGCATCAACGCCCTTGTCGGTCAGGTAGGTGTGCACGGTGGTGGCGCGACGCTCGGACAGGCCCTGGTTGTATTCTTCGGTACCGACGGAGTCGGTGTGGCCGGCGACTTCAACCTTCAGCTGCGGGTACTTCTGCAGGATGGCAATGGCCTCGTCGAGAATGACGATGGCTTCGGGGCGCAGGGTGGCCTTGTCGAAGTCAAAGTTCACGCCCTTCAGGTCGATCGTCAGCGGAACCGGGCAGCCGTCCGGGCCAATGGCCTGGCCAGCAACCGAATCCGGGCACTTGTCGTCGCAGTTGTTGATGCCGTCGCCGTCGTCGTCCAGATCGGCGCAGGTCTTGTCGGCAGCAGCCACCGGAACCACCGGTGCGGCCAGGTCGCCGAGCTTGACCATAAGGGTCATGGAGCCCAGCAGATCGGTGAAGCGGCTGGAATCCGAGTCAACCACGCTCTGGTCGTCCATGTCCACGCGGGTGCCGAGTTCGGCGCGCAGGGCGTAGCGGTCGTAGTCCGCTTCGATGCCGACGCCGAGGTTCACGGCAAGATTGGTGTCGCTGCGCTCGCCCGGGGAGTTCGGGTTCGGGAACGCGTCGAACTCTTCCTCAGCGCGCTGGGCGCCGACGCCGGCGCGCAGGTACGGCCACCACTTGCTGCCTTCCTGGATGAAATGGTAGCGGGCGTCAAGCGACGCGCCGTATTGGCTGAACAGCAGGTCGCCAGAATCGAAACCCGGGTTCTGATAGTTCACTTCGCCGTCGATGGACCAGTTCGGGGTGATGAACTTGCCCAAGCCGAAGGTAACGAACGGGGAATCCTGCGTTTCACGATCGCCGTCCTGGAAATTCATACCGGCGCCGCCGGTCACGTACCAACGGTCGTCGAAATCTTGGGCAGCGGCGGTCTGGGAAAGGGCGGCCGCAGCAAGCAGCGCGCAGCACAGCATGTTCTTCTTCATAGCAAGCTCCATGTTCGGAAGTGAAACGTCACGTTTTTGCGGGACCGCACAATGGCACCCGCACGTATCCAACTCATCGCCGGGGGGTACCCGTTAACAGGAAGATAACAAACAAGCCCCGTCAAGGCAAGCGATGGCCTCAAAGGGTGAACAAGTCCACAAAACGGTGGATCGGGGTGGCTTCGAAGCGGGAGGTGTCCCCGGTGAGGGCCAAGATCTGGGCTACCTTGCGGGCCGGCAGCTGCCCGGCGATGGCCGACTCGAACTTCTTGAGCAGGACCGGGATGCCCTCCCCCCGGCGCTCCCGGTGGCCGATCGGGAAATCGACGGATACCCGGCCGGTGGAGCTGCCGTCCTTGAAGAACACCTCGATGGAGTTGCCGATATAGCGCTTTTCCGGGTCGAAGTAGTCCAGGGTGAACTGCGGGTTTTCGGTGACCTGCATCTTGGACCGGAGGGCATCGATCCGGGGGTCGGCGGCCACCGCGTCGCCGTAATCGTCGGCGCCCAAACGGCCGAAGATCAGCGGCACCGCCACCATGTACTGCAGGCAATGGTCGCGATCGGCGTAGTTGGCTAGCGGGCCGGTCTTGTCGATGATGCGCAGGGCCGCCTCCTGGGTCTGGATCAGGATGCGGTCCACCTGCTCGATCTTGCCGGCCAGTTTCGGATGCAGCTGCATGGCGCACTCCACCGCGGTCTGGGCGTGGAATTCGGCCGGGTAGCTGATCTTGAACAGGACGTTTTCCATCACGTAGCTGCCAAACGGGCGCTCGAACTCGAATTCCTTGCCTTGGAACAGGGCGTCGTAGAAGCCCCAGGTCTTGGCAGTCAGCGCGCTGGGGTAGCCGACACAGCCCTTAACGGCGTTGAGCGCATGGGTCACGGCACGGCGGCAGGCGTCGCCTGCAGCCCAGCTCTTGCGCGGCCCGGCGTTGGGCGCGTGGCGATAGGTGCGCAGCGCGCCGCCATCGGCCCAACTGTGGCTGACGGCGTTGATGATCTCGTCCTTGCCGCCGCCGAGCATGTGGGTGGCCACCGCCGTGGACGCCAGGCGGACCAGGATGACGTGGTCCAGACCGACCCGGTTGAAGCTGTTCTTCAGGGCGTAGGCGCCCTGGATCTCATGCGCCTTGATGGCCCAGGTGAGCACGTCCCGGACGGTCACCGGCTTGCCGTTCTCGCGCTCGGCCTTGCGGCTCAGGAAGTCACCCACCGCCAGCACGGCACCCAGGTTGTCGGACGGATGGCCCCACTCGGCCGCCAGCCAGGTGTCGTTGAAGTCGAGCCAGCGCACCTGCACGCCGATGTTGTAGGCCGCCTGCACCGGATCGAGCTCGAAGGAAGTGCCCGGCACGCGGGCGCCGCCCGCCATGGTGGCGCCCGGGACCAGCGGGCCCAGGTGCTTCACGCATTCGGGATGGCGCATGGCCAGCATCGAGCAGGCGAGTGAATCGAGCAACATGTAGCGCGCCGTGGTGTAGGCCTCCGACGAGCCGATGTAGTAGTCGGTGATGTAGTTGGCGATGTCGACCATGGCCTGGTCGGGGTCGGGGCGCTTGGCGGAGCGGATGTCATGCGAGCTCATGGGCGGGCGGTCCCTGCGTGCTATGGGCGTGAAGAACTGTAGTCTGCCAGAACCCGCCCGCCCGCGTGGGTCGGGCCAGTTGGCTTGTCGCAACGGGGCTTTCCGGGCAAGGTGCGAGCCTTGCCTTACGTTCGCACGACGACATGACCGACTCGCTGTATCCCAACCTCTTCCGCCCCCTGGACTTGGGCTTCTGCACCTTGCCCAACCGGGTGCTGATGGGCTCGATGCACACCGGTCTGGAGGACCACGCCCGGGACTTCCCCAAGTTGGCGGCCTATTTCCGCGAACGTGCCGAAGGCGGCGTGGGCCTCATCGTTACCGGCGGCATCTCACCCAACCTGGTGGGTTGGCTCAAGCCCTTCGCCGGCAAGCTCAGCTGGCCTTGGGAAGTCCACAAGCACCGCATCGTCACCAACGCGGTGCACGGCGCCGGCGGCAAGATATGCATGCAAATACTGCATGCGGGCCGCTACTCGGCGCACCCGCTGCTGGTCTCGGCCTCGAACGTGAAGGCGCCCATCAGCCCGCTCACGCCGTGGCGGCTCAATGGCTGGGGCGTGGAGCGGCAGATCAAGGCGTTCGTAAACACCGCCAGGCTGGCCCGTGACGCCGGCTATGACGGCGTCGAGGTGATGGGCTCGGAAGGCTATCTGATCAACCAGTTCCTTTCCGCGCGCACCAACCAGCGCAACGACGATTGGGGCGGCACCCCCGAAAAACGGATGCGCTTCGCCGTGGAGATCGTCCGCCGCATCCGCGAGGCGGTGGGTCCGGACTTCATCCTCATCTATCGGCTGTCGATGCTGGAACTGGTGGAAGGCGGCTCCGCCTGGGACGAAATCGTGCTTCAGGCCAAGGCCATCGAGGCGGCCGGCGCCACCATCATCAATACCGGCGTGGGCTGGCACGAGGCGCGGGTGCCCACTATCGCCACCTCCGTTCCCCGGGCTGCTTTTGCCGGGGTCACCGCCAAGCTCAAGCCGCTGGTGGGGCTGCCGCTGGTGGCCACCAACCGCATCAACATGCCCGAGGTCGCCGAGCAGATCCTGGCCGCCGGGCAGGCCGACATGGTTTCCATGGCCCGGCCCCTGCTGGCCGACCCCCAGTGGGTGAACAAGGCGCGCACCGGCCGGCGCGACGAGATAAACACCTGCATCGCCTGCAACCAGGCCTGCCTGGACCACGTCTTCATGAACAAGAAGGCGAGCTGCCTGGTGAACCCGCGGGCCTGCGCCGAGACGGAGCTCAACTATCTCCCCGCTGCCGTGCAAAAGCGCGTCGCCGTGGTCGGTGCGGGCCCCGCTGGGCTGGCCTGCGCCACCGTGGCCGCCGGACGCGGCCATCGGGTAACCCTTATTGATGGCGCCACCGAAATTGGCGGTCAGTTCAACCTGGCCAAGAAGATCCCCGGCAAGGAAGAGTTCCACGAAACCCTGCGCTACTTCGGCCGGCAGCTCGAGCTGTCGGGCGTGGAGCAGAGGCTGGGCGCACGGGTGGGCGCCGAGGAGCTGCTGGCCGGCGGCTTTGACGAAATCGTGCTGGCCACTGGCATCAGTCCTCGCCAGGTCGAGTTTCCCGGGTCGAACCATCCCAAGCTGCTCAGCTATCTGGACGTACTCACCGGCCGGGTGGTTCCAGGCCGGAAGGTGGCCATCATTGGCGCCGGCGGCATCGGCTTCGACGTGGCCGAGTACCTGGCCCATGAAGGTGACTCGTCCAGCCTGGACACTGCGCGCTGGATGGCCGAATGGGGCGTCGCCGCCAACTTCGAGGGGCCGGGCGGCCTGGCCAAGCCGGCGCCGGAGGCTCCCTCCCGGGCGCTTTGGCTGCTGCAGCGCAGCCCCGGCAAGCCGGGCGCACGGCTGGGCAAGACCACGGGTTGGATCCACCGGGCCGCGCTCAAGGCCAAGGGCGTGCAAGCCCTGGGCGGCGTGGAGTATCTTGGCCTGGACGACGCCGGGCTGCGGATCCGAGTGGACGGACGCGAGCAGCTGCTGGATGTGGACCATGTCGTGGTCTGCGCCGGCCAGGAGCCGCTGCGGGCGCTGGTGGCGCCACTGCTGGCGGCCGGCCGACAGCCCCACCTGATTGGCGGCGCTGACGTGGCCGGTGAACTGGACGCCAAGCGCGCGATCGACCAGGGAAGCCGGCTCGCCGCTTCACTCTAGAGGCCACCGCCGGCGCCCAATGGCGCCGGCTTGAGCAATTACTCCAAACAAAATCAAAGGCTTGGCTTAGCTCATTCAGCCGGCGTTCCGCTCCGGCAGGTACCATGCGCCTGTAATCCGGACCCAGGCCGCTGCCTGCGCCGGCAAAATACGGCCTCCCCTGGCGCATCGCCAGGCGGGGTTTCCAGTTGGCGCCAAACCTTACGACGCCCCGACCGGAATGCGAGCCCTGCTCGTCCATCCCCAACACGCCAGGCCGCCGGCCTCCCCGCCTTCGTTGTTCACGACAGGCACTCCGCAGCGATGCGGGCGGGATACCGCGGCGCAACGGAGCAAGGAGTTCCGCGATGAAGCTGTCTTTTATCCTTTGGCTCGCCCAGATCCTGCCGCAGCCAGCCGCCGATCCACTGTGCTTGGCCACCACCGTCTACCTGGAAGCCCGCGACCAGTCCGAGTTGGGCCAGCGCGCAGTGGCGGAAGTGGCGCTGCGCCGCCGTGACAGCGGCCAGTGGGGGGAGTCCGCCTGCGAGGTGGTCACCGCCCGCCACCAGTTCGCCCCGACCATCGTCAACCCCGGCATCCGCATCAAGCATCTGGAAGCCTGGGAGGCCGCGGTCAAAGTAGCCTTCGAAGCCCAGCATGACTGGACCCTGCCGGCCGGCGAACGCAACGAGGTGGTGCCCGGCGCCAGCCACTTTGCCGCCCTGGACCTGGCCAGCCCGTCCTGGGCAAGCTCACCACGGGTGGCGACCATTGGCGACCACACCTTCTTTCGAGTCCAGCGACTGGTGCCCCCGGCGCCCACCGCCGGTGCGTCGACCTTGGCGTCGAACCAGCGCTTGGCCCCCTGAGCCACCGGACGCGCCTCAGCGCCTCCAGTAGCGCTCCATCCCCAGGTAGGTGAACGAGGCTGACCATGTGATCAGCACGAAGCCGCTGAGCGCCGTCATGCCGGCCATGAAACGAATGGGCCCCTGCGGGACCAGGTCGCCAAACCCCACCGTGGTGTAGCTCACGGCCGCCATGTAAACGGCGTCGAAGATCTGCAGTGGCTCGGCCCCCAGGATCCGCCCGGTGCCCGACACCTGCAGCACCAGCCAAAACGCCGAGCCAAACACCCATATCTCGGCAATGTGCGCCAGCAGGACGCCCAGGATGCCGTAGACCACGTTCCGGCGCTGCTGGTGCCGGGGCCAATCAGCCAGCCGGCGTGACATCAGGCTGAGGGCTTCGTAGTGCAGCAGCACGCAAATGCTAACGGCCAGCAGCGTGCCGCCGACCACGGTCGCGTTGGCCACCCAGTCCGAATAGAGGTCAGCGCTGGCCAATGGCAACGAATGCCCGGTCTTCGGGGCCGGTGTAGTTGGCGCTGGGCCGGATGATCTTGCCGTCGATGCGCTGCTCAATCACGTGCGCGGACCAGCCGCTGGTGCGGGCGATCACGAACAGCGGGGTGAACAGCGGCGTCGGCACGCCCATCATGTGGTAGGCCGAGGCGCTGTACCAATCCAGGTTCGGGAACATTTTCTTGAGGTCCATCATCAGCGTCTCGATGCGCTCGCTGACGTCGAACAGCACCTCGTTGCCGCCTTCCTGGCACAGCTTGCGGCTGATGCCCTTGATGATGGGATTGCGCGGGTCGCCGATGGTGTACACCGGGTGGCCGAAGCCGATGACGATCTCCTTGCGCTCCACCCGGGCGCGGATGTCGGCCTCGGCCGCATCGGCGCTGCCGTAGCGGGCGATGATTTCCATCGCCACTTCGTTGGCGCCGCCGTGCTTGGGCCCGCGCAGCGCGCCGATGGCACCGGTGATGCAGCTGAACAGATCCGAGCCGGTGCCGGCGATGACCCGCGCGGCGAAGGTGGAGGCGTTGAACTCATGCTCGGCGTACAGCACCAGGGACTGGTCCAGCGCCCGCGCATGGGAGGCGCTGGGCGGTTCGCCGTGCAGCAGGTGCAGGAAGTGCGCCGCGATGCTGTCGTCGTCGGTCTCCACCTCGATGCGGCGGCCGTTGCGGGTGAAGTGCCACCAATACAGCAGCATCGAGCCGAAGCTGGCCATCAGCCGGTCGGCGATATCGCGGGCCTCGTTCTCGGGGTGGCCGTCGCGCTCGGGCAGCACCACGCCCAGCATCGAGCAGCCGGTGCGCAGCACATCCATCGGGTGGGCGTTGGCGGGCACCAGCTCCAGCGCATCGGTGACGATGGCCGGCAGGCCACGCAGGCGACGGAGCTTGGTCTTGTACGCTGCCAGCTGGCCGGCCGTGGGCAACGCGCCGTGCACCAGCAGGTGCGCCACTTCCTCGAAGCCGGCCTTCGTAGCCAGGTCGTGGATGTCGTAGCCGCGGTAGTGCAGGTCATTGCCGCTGCGGCCCACCGTGCACAGCGCGGTGTTGCCGGCTGCCGTGCCGCTCAAGGCCACGGATTTCTTGGCCTTCGGAAGTAAATTCGGGGCAGTGTCGCTCATGCTCAGCCTTCCTTCTTGTCCTGCGCGAACAGCGAATCGAGCTTGTCTTCATAGGCGTGGTAGCCCAAGAAGTCATACAGCTCGGCGCGGGTCTGCAGCGTGTCGATGATGTGCTTCTGGGTGCCGTCGCGGCGCACGGTCTGGTAGAAATTCAGCGCGGCCTTGTTCATCGCCCGGTAGGCGCCGCAGCAGTAGAGCGCGATGTCCACGCCGGCATCGCGCAGTTCGTCGGTGGTGAAGAACGGGGTGGAGCCAAACTCGGTGAGGTTGGCGAGCACCGGCACTTTCACGGCGGCCTTGACCTTGCGGTAGTCGTCCAGGCTGCGCATCGCCTCGGGGAACACCATGTCGGCGCCGGCTTCGACATAGGCCACGGCGCGCTCGATGGCGGCGTCGATGCCCTCCACCGCCGCCGCGTCGGTGCGCGCCATGATCACGAAGCTGGCGTCGGTACGGGCATCCACGGCAGCCTTCACCCGGTCCACCATCTCGGCCTTGGTCACCACTTCCTTGCCCGGCCGGTGGCCGCAGCGCTTCTGGCCCACCTGGTCTTCCATGTGCACGGCCGCCACGCCGACGTTGCTGAAGGCTTTGATACTGCGGGCGATGTTGAAAGCGCCGCCCCATCCGGTGTCAATGTCCACCAACAGCGGCAGGCCGGTGGCGTCGACGATGCGGCGGGCGTCGGTGAGCACGTCTTCCATGGTGCTGATGCCGAGGTCGGGCACGCCCAGCGAGTTGGCGGCGACGCCGCCGCCGGACAGATAGAGCGCCCGGTAGCCCGTGCGCTTGGCCATCATCCCGGCGTACGCAGTGATGGCACCCATCACCTGCAGCGGCGACTCTTCCTGCACCGCGGTGCGGAAGCGTGCGCCAGCAGAGTTGGTTGCGGTCATGCCGTTTCCTCGAATGCGCGATGCATCGCTAATCAGTTCAAAGCAGGTGGGCAACGCCCGCGCGCTCTTCCTCGAGTTCGGCCAGGGTCTTGTCCATCATGGTGCGCGAATAGTCGTCCACCGCCAGCCCGGTGACGCGCTGGTAGGCGCCGCCGCTGCAGGTGACGGGCACGCCGTAGATCACGTCCTTGGGAATGCCGTAGCTGCCATCGGAAGGCACGCCCATGGTGACCCACTTGCCGCCGGTGCCCAGCACCCAGTCGCGGATGTGGTCGATGGCGGCATTGGCGGCCGACGCCGCGGAAGACAGCCCGCGCGCCTCGATGATGGCGGCGCCGCGCTTGGCGACCTTGGGAATGAAGGTGTCGCGGTTCCAGGCTTCGTCGCCGATCTTGTCCTTCAGCGAAGCGCCGGCCACGGTGGCGAAGCGGTAGTCGGGATACATGGTGGGGCTGTGGTTGCCCCAGACCACCAGCTTCTCGATGCCGGCCACGTCCACGCCGGCCTTGCCCGCCAGCTGCGACAGCGCGCGGTTGTGGTCCAGGCGCAGCATGGCGGTGAAGTTGGCCGGATTCAGGTCAGGCGCGGACTTCATGGCGATGTAGGCGATGGTGTTGGCCGGGTTGCCCACTACCAGCACTTTCACGCCGCGCGCGGCGACGGCATTGAGCGCCCTGCCCTGCACGGTGAAGATCTCGGCGTTCTTGAGCAGCAGGTCCTTGCGCTCCATGCCCGGGCCGCGCGGCATCGCGCCCACCAGCAGGGCCACGTCCACGTCCTTGAAGGCCACCATCGGGTCGTCGGTACCCACCATGCCCGCGAGCAGCGGGAACGCACAATCTTCCAGCTCCATCATCACGCCCTTGAGCGCGGCCTGGGCCTTCTCCATCGGCAGCTCGAGCATCTGCAGGATCACCGGCTGGTCCTTGCCCAGCATCTCGCCCGAGGCGATGCGGAACAGCAGGGAGTAGCCGATCTGGCCGGCAGCGCCGGTGACTGCTACGCGAACGGGGGTTTTCATGGCATCTCCTTGGATTGAAATCGGGCCTGAAGGCCCTCCCACAGGGAGAGGGCGCTGCTCTAGGGCCCAGGGGAAGGGTTAGGACAGTTCGGCGAAAAATTCCTGGATGCGCTGCAGGCCCACCGGCAGCTGGGCCGTCGGGCAGGTGTAGCTGATGCGCAGCGCGCGCGGTTCACCGAAGGCCGAGCCAGGTACGCAGGCCACGCCCTTGGCCTCGAGCAGCACGCTGCAGAAGTCCACGTCATTCTTGATCAGCGTGCCGTCGTGGGACTTGCCGAACGCGCAGCTGATGTCGGGAAACACGTAGAACGCCCCCTGCGGCTTCGGGCAGACCACGCCGGGGATGGCGTTCATGGTGGCCACGACCAGATCGCGTTTTCCCTGGAATTCAATGCACTTGGCCTCGGGCACGTCCTGCGGGCCGCTCAGCGCGGCCACGGCGGCCGCGGTGACCACTTCGGGCAAGTTGGTGATGTGGGTGGAGTTGAGCGTGGTCAGGGCCTTGGCCACCGACTCCGGCCCCGCCATGAATCCCACGCGCCAGC
Source organism: Lysobacteraceae bacterium (assembly GCA_031400995.1). GTDB lineage: Bacteria > Pseudomonadota > Gammaproteobacteria > Xanthomonadales > Xanthomonadaceae > Arenimonas. The sequence goes on along the minus strand of JANNQY010000355.1, from coordinate 377 downwards.
CCGGCATGCCGTAGGTCTTGGACACCGAATCCACGAACACCAGGCGGTCACGCAGCTCGGGCCGGAAATGCAGGAAATTGTGGTAGCCCAGGCCGTCGAACACCATGGTGTTGTAGATGTCGTCGGTGATGATCCAGGTGTCTGGATACTTGGCCAGCACGTCCGCAAGCGCCGAAACTTCGTCGCGCGTGTAGACCATGCCGGTCGGGTTGTTGGGATTGTTGAACAGGAACACCTTGGGCCGGGTCGCCAAGGCGGCGTCCAACTGCGCCGGCGTGAGCTTGTAGTCCTGGCTGGCGGGGCACGGCAGCTCTAGCACCTTGGCGTTGAGCACCTCGGCGATGTCGGCGTAGGTAGTCCAGTACGGCACGGCGTAG
>JANNQY010000354.1:0-13098 GCA_031400995.1 Lysobacteraceae bacterium | reverse complement strand
CGAGCACCGACTGGAAGCTCTGGTAGGGGTGGTGCAGCAGCACGTCGCCCTCTCGCAGGGTGGTGAAGGGAGCTTCATCATCCAGCTTTGCCGGGCGCTGGCGGAACGGCCGGAATTTCAACTCCGGGCGGTTCACCAGGTCGTAGACCTGGGTGACGCGATTGAGGTTCACCGGGCCGTTGATGCGGTACACCGCGTTCTCGGTGAGGCCAAAGTTCTGCAGCAGGATGTTGACGATGGGCTTGGGGCAGTTGTCGGCGATCTCCAGCCGCACGGCGGGGCGAAAGCCGCGGCTGGCCAGTTCGTCCTTGAGCGCGCTGGCGAGGTTTTCAACTTCCTCCTCGTCCACGAACAGCTCGGAGTTGCGGGTAACGCGGAACTGGTAGGCACCTTTCACCTTCAGACCGGTGAACAGATCGTCCACGAACGCGGTGAGCACGGCCGACAGCAGTACGAAATCATATTCGCCGCCGGAGACATCCGCCGGCAGCTTGATGATGCGCGGCAGCGAGCGCGGCGCGCGCACGATGGCCATGCCGCCATTGCGGCCGAAGGCATCCTTGCCTTCCAGCACAACCACTACGTTCAGCGATTTGTTGAGGATGCGCGGGAAGGGATGCACCGGGTCCAGGCCCAGCGGCGAGAGCACCGGCAGCAATTCCTCGATGAAGTACTTGTGCAGCCAGCGCTTCTGCTTGGCGTTCCAGGACTCGCGGCTGAGGATGCGGATGCCGGCGGCATTGAGCTCCGGGCGCAGCGCTTCGTTCCAGTAGCGGTATTGTTCTTCCACCAAGGCCGCGGCCTTGTCGTGGATCAGCTCCAGCGCGCGAGTGGGCGCGATGCCGTCGGGCGCCAACGGGCCGCCGAACTGCTGGGCGGTGCGCACGGTGGCGGCGCGGATCTCGAAAAACTCGTCGAGGTTGGTGCAGGAGATGCACAGGTACTTCAGCCGCTCCAACAGCGGCACGGACGGGTCCTGGGCCTGCGCCAGCACGCGGAAGTTGAACTCCAGCTGGGATAACTCCCGGTTGAGGTACAGCTCAGGCGCATGTAGGTCGAGGGCGTTGGCGTCGCTGGCTTGGGTCAGGTCTGGGTTCATGGTCCGGGCAAGTCCGTGGGCTGTGGAGGGGGTGGCCCGCTTGATTCAGTGCGGAGTTTACGCGGGTAGGGTGGGAAACCGACCCACTACTGCGCCAGTCGCGTTGCGTTCACGCACGCGGCCGGGCCCGAACACGCACGCGAACGTGCTGCCCTTGCCGACCTCGCTTTCAATTTCAAGACGGCCCTGGTGTAGGTTGAGCACGTGCTTGACGATGGACAGACCCAAGCCTGTGCCGCCGGACTCGCGCGAACGGCTGGTGGACACCCGGTAGAAGCGCTCAGTGATGCGCGGCAAGTGCTGGGCCGGGATGCCGTAGCCACTGTCGCGCACGGCTAGGCGCGCGCCGCCGTCTTGCGTGCGGCTGAACTCGATCTGGATGCGGCCCTCGGTGGGCGTATAGCGGACGGCGTTGCTCACCAAGTTTGAGAACGCGCTGTGCAGTTCCTTGGTGGAGCCCATCAGGTCGCAGCCGGCGAGGTCTGTTACCGTCACCTGGTGCCGGCCCTGGCTGAGCGCCTCGGCTTCGCGCCGCAGCGTCACCAGCATCGAAGCCATGGCCAGCGGTTCTTCGGGCAGGTGCTCCTGTGCCTCCAGTCGCGAAAGCGTCAGCAAGTCCTCCACTAGTTGGGTCATGCGCTGCGATTGCCGCCGCATTTCCTCCACCATCGTCGCCAGCTCGGGATGTTCCTCGGGGTCGATCATGTCCAGATAGCCGTGCACCACGGTGAGTGGAGTGCGCAGTTCGTGTGAGACGTTTGCGACGAAGTCGCGGCGCATCTGCTCAAGGCGCATAAGCTTGGTGCTGTCGCGCACCACCACCAGCCACTGGGTGGGCGAATACGGGATCAGGCGCAGGCTGATGCGGATCAGAGGGTCTGCTGGGCTGGCGATGTCGCTGAGCGGCTCGTCGGTTTGCCCCGCCGCCAGCCACGCCTGCACGTTGGGCTGGTCCGGGAAATAGCTAGGCAGCGGCTCAGAAAGGCTTTGCGGGTAGCGCAAGCCGAGCAGTTGGCGCGCGGTTTTGTTGAACCAGACCAGCTTGCCGTCCCGGCGGTTGACGATCAGCGCGCCATCGGGCATCGCCGTGGCGGCCTGCCGGTAGGCTCGCAGCAGGCGCACAAGGCGGCGGCTGCGGCTGCGGTTCTCGGTCTGGCGCCGGTGGATCAGCGTTTCCAGCGCTGCCCAGAGCCCTTTACCGTTCACCGTGCGCAGCTGGCGCCGCCAGTCCAGGAAGCGCAGGACGCGATACAGGCGCCAATAGGCGCGCGCTGCCAGCAGTGCCGTGGCGATTCCCAGCGTCCACCACACTTGGCCCAGCGCCAGTCCCAAGCACGCCGCCAGAATGTAAAACAGCGCCAGCCGGATAACCGATTGGCGCCACGCCAGCTCCAGCAGTCGCGAGACGCTCATGTCTGGCGCCATCGCATGGTCAGGCCATGGCCGCCGAGAAGCGATAGCCGGAGCCGCGCACCGTCTGCACCATTTCGTCAAGCTTGTAGGGCTCCAGCGCCTTGCGCAGGCGGCGGATGTGCACATCAACCGTGCGCTCCTCGACGTAGACGTTGCCGCCCCAGACGTGGTCGAGCAGTTGAGTGCGGGTATAAACGCGGTCCGCGTGGGTCATGAAAAAGTGCAGCAGCCGGTACTCGGTGGGTCCGACGTGAACCGACTGGTCGCCTGCGAACACCCGGTGGGCGGCGCCGTCTATGCGCAGGCCGCCGACGGTCACGGAACCGTCATCTTCGTCCTCGCGCGAGCGGCGCATCACGGCCCGGATCCGGGCCAGCAGTTCGCGCGCTGAAAACGGCTTCACCACGTAGTCGTCCACGCCCGATTCCAGGCCGCTGACGCGGTCGTTCTCTTCGCCGCGGGCGGTGAGCATGATGATCGGCACGTCGCGCGTCAGGTCGTCCTTGCGCCAGCGGCGGGCCAGCTCCAGGCCGCTGCTGCCGGGCAACATCCAATCAAGCAGGATCAGGTCGGGCACTTTTTCGGCGATGGCGGTTTGCGCCTCACGGGCGTCGCCCGCATGCACTGGCTCGTATTCACCCTTGCGCAGGGCATAGGCCACCATCTCACGGATGGCGGGTTCGTCGTCAACGATCAGGATGCGTTTTTGCACAGGGGTTACCGTGTCACTGGGGAGGCCGTGACGCAAGTAGATAAAACTTTTGTGACCAAGCCATGACAGGCCGGGCCGGGGGCTACTGGCGGTCAGGCCGTTGTTCGTGCGCCCGGATGCCCTGGCGCTCCATTTCCAGCACCACGGGGGTGATGGCTGCCATCCGGGCCTCGATCCGGGCGCGCTGGTAATAATCGAGGTCCTCGCGCTGCTTCAAGGCGTCCAGCTGGTTGAGGGCGTCCACCGCGCGGCCGTTGAGGTAGGCAGCCTCGGCGTAGGCCTCGCCGGCCCGAATCAAGTCTCCCGCCAGTTCGCTGGCGCGGGCGAAACTGCGCTGGAACAGCGGATCGTCGCCGCTGGTGGCGAGCAGCGGGCGCAGCACCTCCTGGGCGCGGCGGCCGGCCACGGCGGTGCCGGCCTCGGCCAGCGCCTCGGCATAGGTGAGTCGCACCGCGCGGCTGTCGGGGTGGCGAGCCAGCAGGGTGTCGAACTGGTCCCAGGAGGGCGCCTGGCGGCCCGCGGCCGAGGTGGCCTCGGCTTGCGCCAGCTCCAGCCAAAGCTGGTTGGGGTGGCGCTTGAGTAGACCGGCCAGGGTCTGCTCGGCTTCCGCCGGGAACCCGCCGCGCAGCTGTGCCAGCGCCAGCCCGTAAAGTTCGGCGTCGGTGACCACCGCGCCCGGTGCGCGCGCCAAAACCCGGTATTCGCGCAGTGCAGCGGCGGCATCGCCGGCGCTGAGCACCCGCAGGCGCTCGCGCGCCCAGCCGAAGTTTACGTCGACGTCATCCACGCCGGCGCCACCAAAGTGATAGTCCCCGGGTAGGAGCGGATTGGCCGGCGCGCGACGGGCGCTGACTTCGGCGGGGCGTGATGCGGCCAACTGCTCGGCGCGCTGCCGGGTCTCGCTTATCCGAGTAGTGGTCACCGGATGGCTGCGCAGGTACTCAGGCACCTGGTAGCCGCCACTGTTGCCCCGGTTGGCGCGCTGCATGCGTTCGAAGAAGTCGGCCATGCCGTTCGGGTCGTAGTCCGATCGGGCCAGGGTCTGGATACCGACCCGGTCGGCCTCGGACTCGTTCGAACGGGTGTAGTCGATTTGGCGTTGTTGCATCAGCGCCATGGCGCCAGCCACGGCGGCTGCGGTGGCATTGGCGCTGGAGTTGTCGGTCCGTCCGCCGCCGCTGTTTTCGTCATTGCTGCCGGCGGCCTGGGACGCGGCGATGGCGCCGATCATGGCCAGCAGGATGGGCACCTGGTCTTTGCGAGCGCGCTCCACCGCCCGCAGCACGTGACGCTGGCTGACGTGGGCGATTTCGTGGGCCAGCACGCCGGCTACCTCGGCCTCACTTTCGGCAGTAAGCACCAGGCCGGCATTCACGCCAACATAGCCGCCCAAGGTAGCGAAGGCGTTGATCTGACGGTCACGCATCATGAAAAAAGTGAAGGACTGGCCCGGCGTGTCGCTGGCGGCGGCGAGGCGATAGCCCATGGCCTGCAGCCAGGAGTCCACCAGGGGGTCGTCGAGTACCAGCCCAAGGCGGCGTAGTTCGTAAAGCGTATACGCACCGTACTCGGCCTCCAGCGCCGGATCGATCAACTCGCCGGCTGATGAACCGATGTCGGGCAGGCTGGCGTCCTGCGCACGGGCACCACAGGCCAGGCCAAGGGCGAGGCTGAGGGCGGCAGCGGGAAGCAGGATGCGCACGGCGGCTCCGATGAAGAGACAGCTCAGGATACCGGCTGCGGTGCTACCGGGGAGTGAATCGGCCGTAAACGTCGCGGCAGAGGCCGGCAGCCTTCGCTGGCTGGCGCTGGCAATGCCGGGGCGCCGCCCCCAGACTTGGCGCCTAGCCGGAGAACATACGTGCCCGAAATCACCCTTTACAGCACCGCCATCTGCCCCTATTGCGTGGCGGCCAAGAATTTCCTCAAATCGCGCGGAGCCACGTGGAACGAAGTGCGGGTGGATACCGACCCCGCCGCGCGTGCCGCGATGATGGCGCGTACGCAGCGCACGTCGGTGCCGCAAATTTTCATTGGGGAAACCCACGTAGGGGGCTATGAAGACCTGGTGGCGCTGGACCGCTCCGGCGGCCTGAAGCTGCTGCTCGGGGGCGAGTCATGAGCGCCGGCGAAACGGACCGCGTGCAGGCGTTCAGCGACTTCCGACAGCGCATGAACGAGCGCATCCTGGGCCAGGACAACCAAGTGGTACGGCGTTTCTTCGCGCTCGACACCCAGACCTACAAGGCCGGTGCGTTAGACCTGAAGACCAAGGAACTGCTGGGACTGGTGGCGTCGATGGTGCTGCGCTGCGACGACTGCATCAGCTACCACATCGCCCAGTGTCGGCAGGCGGGCGTGAACCGCGACGAGTTTTTCGAGGCCTTCAGCGTTGCGCTGGTGGTGGGTGGCTCCATCGTCATCCCGCACCTGCGCCGCGGAGTGGACTTCCTGGACCAGTTGGAAGCCGCCGATGCGCCGCCCCCCACCCAGCCCCTCCACGAACACTAAAACACCGGCGGCAGAGTGAGTTATCTCCGGGGCCACGCCAGAAATAACTCACTCTGACACCATTACTGATTTGGGGGGTCTGGCATAATGAGGCGTGGTTGGTGGCCGTCCGGCGTGCCAGAACTGATTGAATAACAGGTACTTATGTCCCAGACGATTGCAGTGATCCGCGGTGATGGCATTGGCCCCGAGATCATGGACGCCACCCTGCAGGTGCTTGACTCCCTGAAGTTGGGGCTGTCGTACGACTTCGTGGATGCCGGCCTGGCCGCCTACGAAAAACAGGGTGAGCTGTTGCCGGCCGCTACCCTGGACGCCATCCATCGCCACCGCATCGCGCTCAAGAGCCCGCTCACTACGCCGGTGGGCGAGGGCTTCAGTTCAATCAACGTGGAGCTGCGCAAGCGCTTTGATCTTTACGCCAACGTGCGGCCGGCGGTCAGCTTCCCGAACACCAAGTCGCGCTATGAAAACATCGACCTGATCACGGTGCGAGAGAACACCGAGGGCGCCTACATCGGCGAGGGCCAGAACCTCACCGCCGATGGTGAAACCGCCACCCTGACCCAGCGTGTCACCCGCCGCGGCTCCGAGCGCATCGTGCGCTACGCGTTCGAACTGGCCCGCCGGGTAGGGCGCAAGAAAGTCACCGTGGTGCACAAGGCCAACATCCTCAAGTCCACCTCGGGCCTCTTCCTTCGGGTGGCCCGCACCGTGGCCGCCGAGTATCCCGACATCCAGTGCAACGACATGATCGTGGACAACACCTGCATGCAGCTGGTGATGAAGCCCGAGCAGTTCGACGTGATCGTGACCACCAATCTGTTCGGCGACATCCTGTCGGATCTTTGCGCCGGCCTGGTGGGTGGCCTGGGCCTGGCCCCAGGCGCCAACATCGGTACCGAAGCGGCGATCTTCGAGGCCGTTCACGGGTCTGCCCCGGACATCGCCGGCAAGGGCGTGGCCAATCCGGTGGCCCTGCTGCTGGGCGCGGTGCAGATGCTCGAGCACATGGGCAGGAATGAGCCAGCGCGCCGCCTGCGGCAGGCGATCGTGGACACGATGCAGGCCAAGGACCAGCTGACCCCGGACCTGGGCGGTAGCGGCAGCACCCAGTCTTTCGCCCAAGCTATCGCCGCGCGCGCGGCGGGCTGACCTTAAGAGTTACCCTCGGCGCGGTTTCGGGGGTAGCCTTGCGGCTTGGGGTTCGCGCCGCGAAGTGTGCAGGGCCGCTGCAGCTAAATAAGGGGGTCGCCGTGTCCGCACTTGAAGCGAAGCACAGCAAATCCTTCGCACCTGGCCGCCAGTGGACGCACTGCACAGCGGCTGTCTTCCTGCTGCTCGCGGCAACCTCGATTGATGCTGTCGGGCTGGAGAAGCGCAAGCTGGGCCCGAACATCAACACCGGCGCGCGTGAATTGCTGGCCCTGCCCAGTCCAGACGGCACGCTGCTTTACGTGCTGCGCGAAGACGAGCCTTTGTCCAGCGACGAAATCAAGGCGGTTAAGGCGCGGACCCAGTTCGCGGATGCCGCCTGCCAACAGGTGGAGGCCATGGCCAAGCTGCCGGCCGGGACGATGCCCGAGGACCTGCTGGCCGACCTGCGTAAATCCTGCGAAACCGCGGGGGCCAAGGCGCGCGAAGTCGAAACCAGCGCGTTGGGGCCGCGGGAAACACCCCAGCGCGTGTTTGTCGCCCGGCGGCAAGCCAACGGCGACTGGGGCAAGGCGGTACCGATGCAGCTGCGCAGCGTGGGGCCGCTGTCCACTGCCGTCATCGCCGTTCTGCCCGACAACAACACGCTCGCCCTGTTTGGCCAATTCAAGGACGACCGACCGGAGTGCCTGATGCCGCTCGTGATAGGTGCGGCGCAGAAAGGCCGCTGCACGCCCTATTGGCTGACCCAGCGCCGCGGCACCGGCTGGGAGCCGCCCAAGCGGATGGACATCGCCGAGTCCGGAACCAGCGCAGCGCGCACCAGCGCGGCGCTGCTGCCCAGCCTTCGCGGCGTGGTGCTGGACTTGCAGCGTCCCGGCGGCCAGGGTCAGCGCGACCTCTATCTGGCCAAAGCGACGGGAGAGCGCACGTTTTCGCGGCCCGTGAGCCTGGGCAAGGGCGTTAACACCGCTGCCAACGACATCGACCCAACGCTGGCGGCCGACGGCAAGACGCTTTACTTCGCCAGCGATCGGCCTGGCGGGCTGGGAGGGCTGGACCTGTACGTCACCCGCCGCCTGGATGAGAGCTGGCAGCGCTGGTCGCCGCCGCGCAACCTGGGGCCCGACATCAACACCCCGCGTGACGATGTCACCATCACCATGGATGCGACCGGGCTGTTCGCCTACCAGTCCATCGCCAACGCCCAGGGCGACGAGGACATCTGGGAATTCGCACTGCCGGCCGAACTGCGGCCCGAGCCGGTGGCCTTCGTGCATGGCAAGGTGCAGGACCCGGCCGGAGCGCCGGTGGCGGCCGGCATCTTCTACGAACGGCTGCGCGATGGCCGCCCGCTGGGGCGCGCCGCCGCCAACCTGCAGACCGGCGACTACCAGATCGCGCTGCCCATTGGCGAAGATTACGGGTTCCGCGCCTCGGCCAAGGGCTACGTGTCCGTCTCCGACCGGATCGACCTGCGGGCCGCCAAGGCCGGCGCGCGCTATCGCCGCGACCTGCAGCTGGTGCCGCTTGAAGAGGGCAGCCGCATTCGCCTGAACAATCTGTTCTTCGACTTCAACAAGTCCGAGCTGCTGCCCGAATCCACCGCTGAGCTCGACCGCTTGGTGGCCTTGATGCAGGACACGCCCGGCCTGCGCATCCGCATCGAGGCGCATACCGATTCGGTCGGGACCGACGCCGCCAACGTGGCTTTGTCGAGTGCGCGGGCGAAGGCGGTTTCTGCCTATCTGGCCGCCGCGAAGATCCCCGCGGCGCGGGTCGAGTCACGCGGTTTCGGCGAGTCTTCGCCGGCGGCGGGCAATGATACTGAGGAGGGCCGCGCGCTCAATCGACGCGTGGAGTTCAGAGTGCTGGACTTGGAGGGAGACACCGAATGAATCGCGTGACGTGGCTTTTTTCAATTGGATTGCTGGCGCTGCTGGCAACTGGCGTGCCGTTGGCCGCGGACAAGCCGCCGCCGGTGAAAAAGCTGGCGCTCAAGAAGGCGGACGGCGTGGACAACGGCCGCATCGCCTTCGTCGAGGCGCGCACGGGTCCGCAGGAGCGCCGCTACCTGGTCACCAACGTGCTGGTGACCCAGCCGGTGCGCGTGACGCTGGACGCGGTGGAACCAGGCGATGACCTGCAGCTGCGCGTGAGCAAGTCCAAGTGGACCGAACCCGTGCATGAACTGAGCACCGGTGGCGCCGGGCGCGCGCAGGTGACCTTCCGCACCCAGGGCGAGTTTGGCGTGGCGGTATCGGGCGCCGACGTCGGCAAGCCCTACCGCCTGGCGGTTTGGGTGGGCGACGAGGTGAGGCACCCGATGCGTTCGGTGGTGGTGCCAAAATCGCAGTGGAATGAAGGCGACACCCTGGGTGGCAAGGCAGCGCCGGCGGCGTCGGCCGGGCTGGGTTGGGCGGTGTGGCTGGGCCTGGGGCTGTTGGCGATCATCGCGGCACTGCTGGCCGTGATTGTGCTTCGGAAGAAGGGGGAGGAAGAATGAGAACCACAGTCTTGAAGCATGCCGCCGCGGTTTCCCTGCTGGCGCTCGCCGTGGCGTCGGCCCAAGCGGCCGCACCCCGCGCCAGCATTCCCACCGACCGTGAGATGGACGAGGCCGAGGCCAAGCGCGACTCCGACGCGCGTAGCGCCGCCGAAGATGGCGTGGCAAAAGGCACGGCGATCGGCAAGGGCCTTTGGGAAACCTACGAATCCTGGGACGCCATGGCCTCCGACGCCGATATCCTGGCCGCCGAAGACATGGAGTTCGACCCCGACCTGGATTCACCCGATTCGCCGCAAATCCCCTCGGCATGCGCCGAATCCGAGGAGTGCAACGCCTGCTACCAGGAGGCGGTGGACGACATAAACTTTTATCGATTCTCTTTCGACAAGGGCTACCGGATCACCCACAGCACTTTGGAGTACGCGAAGACCCGCATTGCCTTCGGGGACACCGCTTCGGCGGCCATGGACGTGGGCGGGCTGGCGTGGTCGTTGGACGCCAAGCCCGAGATCGAGAAGGCGATGAACAAGATCCGGGCCACGTACAGGGGCAAGTACGAGGAGTGGCTGGCTGGGCTGGAGGTATCGCTCAAGGACCTGGGCGAATGCGAGGACGAGCACTTCGGCGAGCGCGACTGGTATGGCCGCTTCGGCTACATCTATTACTCGTTCATGGCCGACCGCTACAAGAGCCCGGAGTAGCCGCCCGGCCTGGGGACGTGAGGCGGGAGCGCAGGCGCGGCGGCTACTGCGCCTGGGTCATCAGCGCACCACCACCGTGCTTGCCTTGTTGGCCACGATGTAGGCCTTGAGGTCCTCGACCTGGCGCAGCTTGCCAATGGCCCGCTGCGCGAACTTGGCCCCGGTGATGCGCACGTGGCAGTTCTGGAATTCCTTCTCGGGATTGCTGCCGCGCGAGCTGTACACCACCCGCCCGTCGCGGTCCCAGCCCAGCACCAGGCGCTCCTGCAGGTTGCTGGTGCGGTAAATCCATCCCTTGAGGATGTCTGATTCGGACATGGCCATGCGGTGGCTCTCGTGGACGGTGCGGCAGTCAGTTGCGCGACTGCAGCTTCGACAGCAGGCGCAGGATTTCCAGGTACAGCCACACCAGGGTCACCACCAGGCCGAACGCGCCGTACCACTCCATGTACTTGGGTGCGCCGGCTTCAACACCCGACTCGATGAAGTCGAAGTCCAGCACCAGGTTCAGCGCCGCGATGACCACCACGAAGCCGCTGAACGCAATGCCCATCCAGCTGGAATCGTGGATGAACCCCATGCCCTGGAAGCCCAGCAGGTTGGCGCCCATCTGCACCAGATAAAGCACCATGATGCCACCGGTGGCCGCGACGACGCCGAGCTTGAAGTTCTCGGTGGCCTTGATCAGCCCGCTCTTGTAAGCGAACAGCAGCGAGAACAGCACGCCCAGGGTCAGCATGACGGCCTGCACCACGATGCCCGGGAAGCGCGCTTCGAAGATTGCCGATATACCGCCCAGGAACAGCCCCTGCAGCGCGGCATACAGCGGCGCCGTAAAGGGCACCCAGGTTTTCTTGAATATCGTGACCAGGGCCACAACAAAGCCGCCGATGGCGCCACCCCAGACGTAGGGCATCAGGGCGGGCAGGCTGTCGGGGCCGGTATAGAGGTTCCAGGTGTAGCTGGCGGTGACCACCAACAACAGCAGCAGGAAACCGGTCTTGTTGACCGTCCCGTTGAGAGTCATCACCTGGCTGGCGTCGCGGGACAGCACTTCGCCGGTGGCGACGTCCAGGAAGGTGTTCTGGTTCAGGGCGGGATTGCCGCTGCGCATGGCGGGCACCAGTTGGGAAGGTGCTTGAATGCTAGCCAAGGCAAGCGCCCGGCGCCAGCGCCGCGGGCATCAGGGTGTGATGATGGCGCGAAGCCGCCAGAAATGCTCCAGCACCGTAATCTGCGAATCTCCGGGCCGGTAGCCGTGCAGCAGGGCGCCATGCACGTACTCGGTGGCGTCCGCGCAGGCTTCGCGCAAGTCCAGATGCAGGCACAGATTGGCGGCGATGGCCGACGCCAGCGTGCAGCCGGTGCCGTGGCCTTCCACCGCCAGCTTGGGGTTCACGAATTGCGCGCGCACCTTGCCGTCAGCGTAGCGGTCGGTCATCAACCGCTCGCTGGGCAGGTGGCCGCCCTTTAGCAGCACCGCCCGCGCGCCTAGGGCCAGCAGACGCGGCAGCGCGGCTTCGGCGTCGGCGTCGTCGGCGATGCGATGCTCGAGCAGCAGCTCGGCCTCCGGGATATTGGGCGTCACCACCGTGGCAATGGGCAGCAGCCGCACGCGCAGGGCGTCCAGTGCGTCGTCCTCCAGCAGCTTGGCACCCGAGGTGGCCACCATCACCGGATCGAGTACCACGGCGGTGGGCGGGTGCTGCTCCAGCGCATCGGCCACGGCGTGGATCACCGCCGCGTTCGCCAGCATGCCCAGCTTGATCGCGCCAATGCGGAAGTCGGCGAAGCAGGCGTGGATCTGCGCCTGCAGGAATTCGATCGGCGGCACGTGCACCGCATTTACCGCGCGGGTGTTCTGGGCGGTAAGCGCGGCGATCACGCTCAGGCCGTGCACGCCGTGCGCGGCGAAGGTCTTCAGGTCGGCCTGGATCCCGGCGCCGCCGCCAGAATCGGAGCCGGCGATGGTGAGGACGCTGACGGGTCGGTGGCTCATGGCAGGGCTCTCATGGTTGCATTGGGCCGGCCGGGCCGCTGGCTGGCTCGGCGTTAATCAGGCTGATTGCCAGCGCGCGCGCCGCGTCAAAATCGGCGACGAACTGCAGTTGCCCCGGCTTTTCCATCAAATGCATGCGGCGGGCGACGGCCAGCGGCTGCGCCTGCAGCCCGGACAGGATCAGCGTGATGTCCATCCGCTGGCAGCGCTCTGCCAGTCCGCGCAGGGCATGGACGCCGCTGGCATCGATGAAGGGCACCAGGCGCATGCGCAGGATGAACACCCGTGGGCGCGCGTGGAACTGGTCGATCAGGTTGTCCAAACGGCTGGCGGCGCCAAAGAACAGCGGGCCGCTGATCTGGAACACCTCGACGCCCTTGGGCAGGCGCTCGCGTTGGTCAGCGCGGGGCTCGTCCTGGGCCTCGTCCAGCGCGTCCTCGTCCTGGACCAGCTGTACGCCCGAGCTCACCTCGACCATTTGCGCCATTCGATGCATGAACGAGAACGCCGCCACCACCATGCCCACTTCGATGGCCACCGTGAGATCAACAAACACCGTGAGCCCGAAAGTGAGCACCAGCACCAGGCGGTCGGCCAGCGGCGCGGAACGCAGCGTGTGGCGGAAGTGTCCGTGTTCGCTCATGTTCCAGGCCACTACCACCAACACCCCGGCCAGCGCCGGCATGGGCACGTAGCTCGCCAGGCCAGCGGCCCACAGCACGAAGCCCAGCAGGAAGACGGCATGTAGCATTCCGGCTACCGGCGTGCGGCCGCCGGCCCGCACGTTGGTGGCGGTGCGCGCGATGGCGCCCGTGGCCGGAAGCCCACCGAACAGCGCCGACCCGGCGTTGGCGACGCCCTGCGCAATCAGTTCGGTGTTGGAACGATGCCGGCGGCCGGTCATGCCGTCGGCCACGACAGCCGACAGCAGGGATTCGATGCCGGCCATGGTGCTGCCTGAGATCACGTCGGCGCGTCTGGCGACACTGCTGCCGGCCG
>JANNQY010000353.1:0-3740 GCA_031400995.1 Lysobacteraceae bacterium | reverse complement strand
GTCGCCCCGCAGCTGCCGCACCGCGGCCTCGAGTTTCTCGGCGGTGGCGCTCTCGCCGGCCACCGCCGGCGCAGCCACCACTTCGATCCGCGCCCGGAAACGCCGCGGCACGCGCATGCGGCCCAGGCGTGAATCGCGCTTGCTCCACATGCTCACCCACAGGCCCTTGAGCGCCATCGGCACCACCGGCACCGCGCGGCGGGCGAGTATTTTTTCCACGCCGCCCTTGAACGGACCGATGGCGCCGTCCTTGGTCAACGCGCCCTCGGGAAAGATGCACACCAGTTCGCCGGCGGCCAATGCCGCGTCCACCTCGTCGAAGGCCTGCTGCATCATCGCCGGGTCTTCGCGCGCGCCAGCGATGGGAATGGCCTTGGCGGTGCGGAAAATCCAGCTCATCACCGGCACCTGGAAAATCTTGTAGTACATGACGAAGCGGATCGGCCGCGGCACGGTGGCGCTGATCACCAGCGCGTCCATGTAGCTCACGTGGTTGCACACCAGCAGCGCCGGGCCCTCGTCGGGCACGAACTCCTCCACGCCCTGGCTGCGGATCCGGTACATCAGGCGCACGTAGGCCCAGGCCAGGAAGCGCATGAAGAACTCGGGCACGATGCTGAAGATCCACAGCGTCACCACCGCGTTGAGCACCGCTACCGCCAGGAACACCTGCGGGATGCTCCACTCCAGCTTCTGCTGCACGAGCAGGCTCAGCATCGCCGCCGCCACGATGAAAACCGCGTTCTGCACGTTGGTGGCGGCAATCACCCGGGAAAGTTCATCGCGCGGCGTGCGCGCCTGCACCAGCGCGAACAGCGGCACCACGAAGAAGCCGGCGAACATGCCGATCATGGTCAGGTCGAACATGATGCGAAAACTGCCCGGCTGGGCGATGAAGCCCGCGGCATCCAGCCCGCCCACCGGCGCCAGCCCCGAACGGGCGAAGTACAGGTCCAGCGCGAACGCCGTGATGCCCAGCGCGCCGAGCGGCACCAGGCCGATTTCCACCGTGCGGCCGGAAAGTTTTTCGCACAGCAGCGAGCCCACGCCCGTGCCCACCGAAAACAGCGCCAGGCACAGCAAGTACACCGTCAGGTTGCCGTCGGCCGCGCCCAGGTAAAGCTCGGCGTAGTTGGGCAATTGCGCCGACAGCACCGTGCCCACGAACCAGAACCAGGAAATGCCCAGTACCGCGTTGCGCACCGAGCGCTGCTTGCGCATCAGCCGCATCACGCCCAGCGTTTCCTTCACCGGTACCCAGCTCACTTCCAGGTCGGGCGCACCGGCCGGGGCGCGCGGGATGGCGCGGCTCACCAGGTGCCCCACCACGGCCAGCGCGATCACTGCGCCCGCGGCCAGCGCGGGGCCCGATTCAGCGTCCATCAGCAGCAAGATGCCGGTGATCATGCCCAGCAGGATCGAGATCGAAGTGATCATCTCGATCAGGCCATTGCCGCCGGTCAGCTCTTCCGGGCGCAGCACCTGCGGCAGGATCGAATACTTCACCGGCCCGAACAGCGTGGACTGCAGCCCGGTGAGGAACAGCACCACCAGTAGCAGCGCCGGCCAGCCCATTACGAAGCCCACCGCGGCCACCGACATGATGCCAATCTCCATCGCCGTGGTAACGCGGATCAGCGCTGCCTTTTCGTACTTCTCGGCGATCTGACCGGCGGTGGCCGAGAACAGGAAGTAGGGCAGGATGAACAGCGCCGGCGCCAAGTTCGAGTACAGCGCCACCTGCTCGTTGCTCAGCCCCAGCGCGATGATCAGCCCCAGCATCGCGTTGCGGAAAACGTTGTCGTTGAACGCGCCCAGCGCCGCCGTCAGGAAGAAGGGCAGGAAGCGGCGCTGCTTGAGCAGTTCAAACTGGTTGTGTGCCATCTCAAGAACTCACTCTAACGCCGTTTCGCGGGCGAGGGCGCGCCAGGCGATGTCGTGGCGGTGGAATTCGCCGGGCCAGTCGATGTGGGCTACGGCGAGGTAGGCGCGGTGTTGGGCTTGGGCGACGGTGTTGCCGAGGGCGCAGGCGCACAGGACGCGGCCGCCGGCGGTGCGGACTTCCCCGTCCACCAGTTTGGTGCTGGCGTGGAAGACTTTGGTGTCGGTGCCCGGTGCCGCGTCCAAGCCGGTGATGACGTCGCCGGTGCGCGGCGTGCCGGGGTAGTTTTCCGCGGCCATCACCACGCCCACGCTGGGGCGCGGGTCCCAGTCGGCCTGCACGTCATCCAGCCGGCCGTCGATGCCGGCTTCCACCAGGTCCAGCAGGTCGCTGCGCAGGCGCAGCATCACCGGCTGGGTTTCCGGGTCGCCGAAGCGCACGTTGTATTCGATCACCTTGGGCGTGCCGTCGGCGCTGATCATCAGCCCGGCGTAAAGAAAACCGGTGAACGGGATGCCGTCGGCGATCATGCCGCGCACCGTCGGCTCCACCACTTCGCGCATCACCCGCGCGTGCACCTCGGGCGTCACCACCGGCGCGGGCGAATAGGCGCCCATGCCGCCGGTGTTGGGGCCGGTGTCGCCGTCGCCCACGCGCTTGTGGTCCTGCGAGGTGGCCATGGGCAGCGCCGTGCGCCCGTCCACCATCGAGATGAAGCTGGCCTCTTCGCCGTCCAGGAATTCCTCTATCACCACGCGCGCGCCGGCCTCGCCGAAGGCCTCGCCCTCGAGCATGTCCACGATCGCGGCTTCCGCTTCCTCCACCGTCATCGCCACCACGACGCCCTTGCCTGAAGCCAAGCCGTCGGCCTTGATCACGATCGGCGCGCCGTGGTCGCGCACGTGCTGCAGGGCGAGCGCGGTGTCTTCGAACACGGCGTAGTACCCAGTGGGGATGCGGTGGCGCGCCAGGAAATCCTTGGCGTAGGCCTTGCTGCCCTCCAGCTGCGCGGCGGCGGCCGTGGGCCCGAAGATGCGCCGTCCGGCGGCGCGGAACTGGTCCACCACGCCCTGCACCAGCGGCGCTTCCGGGCCCACCACGGTGACCTCAACGCCTTCGTCTGCCGCCAACTGAAGCAACCCGGCGATATCGGTGGCGTTCACCGCCACGTTGCGGCAGCGCGGCTCGGTGGCGGTGCCGGCGTTGCCCGGCGCCACCAGCACTTCGCTCACGCGTGGCGATTGCGCCAGCTTCCAGGCCAGCGCGTGCTCGCGGCCGCCGGAGCCGATGACCAGGACTTTCATGCGCATCACCTCAATGGCGGAAATGCCGGCGGCCGGTGAACACCATGGCCATGCCGTGTTCGTCGGCGGCGGCGATCACCTCGGCGTCGCGCATGGAGCCGCCGGGCTGGATCACGGCAGCGATGCCTGCCGCCGCGGCGGCATCAATGCCGTCGCGGAATGGGAAGAAGGCGTCCGAGGCCATTACCGAGCCCGGCACGACCAGCCCGGCTTCCTCGGCTTTGATGCCGGCGATCTTCGCGCTCACCACTCGGCTCATCTGGCCGGCGCCGATGCCGACGGTCTGCAGGTCGCGGGCGTAGACGATGGCGTTGGATTTCACGACCATCGCCACTTTCCAGGCAAACAGCAGGTCGCGCAGCTGGGCGTCGGTCGGCGTGACTTTCGAAACCAGTTTCAGGTCGGCGGCGGTGAGGGTGTCGGTGTCCGCGTCCTGCACCAGCAGGCCGCCGGCGATGCGCTTGTATTCCAGCCCGGCGGCGGCGCGCAGTGGGCCGCAGGCCAAGACGCGCACATTCGCCTTCTTGGCGAAGTGCGGCAGCGCGTCGGCCGCG
>JANNQY010000352.1:0-8389 GCA_031400995.1 Lysobacteraceae bacterium | reverse complement strand
CTGGATATCCAGGCCCAGGGCGAGCGCTTCAGCCAGCACAACTACCCGCTCAACCAACTGTTCGGCGTGCAGAGCAACTACCCCACCTTCCTGGCCACCCAGCACCCGGTGGGCAACGCCAAGGACGCCGCCAACTACATCGCCCGCCTGGACAAGGCGCCGGTGATGGTGGATCAGGTGCTCGAAGGCCTGCGCGAGCGCGAAGCTGCCGGCATCCTGCCGCCCACGTTCGTGGTGGAAAAAGTGCTGGCCGAAATGCGCGCTTTCACGGCGGCGCCGGCCAAGGAAAACATCCTCTACGCCTCGTTCCTGGAGAAGCTGGACAAGCTGCCGGCGGGCACGCTCAAGGACGGCGAGCGCGACGCACTGCTGGCCAAAGTGGAAGCGGCGGTCAGCGGCCAGGTCTATCCGGCCTACGGCAAGTTCATCGCCTATTACGACGCGCTGTTGCCCAAGACCACCGGCAACCACGGCGTCTGGGCACTGCCCGACGGCGCGGCGTTCTACGCCTGGGCCGCGCGCCAGCACACCAGCACCGACATGACGCCGGCGCAGATCCACCAGCTTGGCTTGGACGAGGTGGCGCGCATCGAGGCCGAGATGGATGCGATCCTGGTGGCCGAAGGGCTGGTGGAGGGCAGTGTCGGCGCCCGCATCCAGCAGATTGCCCAGCGCCCCGATCAGCTGTATCCGGACAACGCCGAGGGCCGCGCGGCCATCATCACCGACTTCACGCGCATCATCGCCGAAGCCAACGAAAGCCTGGACCCGTATTTCAACGTGCGCCCCAAGCAGGGCGTGAAAGTGGAGCGGGTGCCGGAGTTCCGCGAGAAGACCGCGCCGGGCGCTTACTACAACACCCCGGCCATGGACGGCTCGCGCCCCGGTATTTTCTACATCAACCTGCGCAACACCGATGAAGTGGCACGCTTCGGCATGCGCACCTTGGCGTACCACGAGGCCATCCCGGGCCACCACTTCCAGACCACCATCCAGCAGGAGCTGACCGGCGTACCCACGTTCCGAAAGATCCTGGGGTTCACCGCGTTCTCGGAAGGCTGGGCGCTGTACACCGAGCGCCTGGCCTGGGAGATCGGCCTGCAGAAGGAGCCGCTGGACAACCTGGGACGTCTGCAGGCCGAGATGTTCCGCGCAGTGCGGCTGGTCGTGGATACCGGCCTGCACGACAAGCGCTGGACCCGCGAGCAGGCCATCGCTTTCATGCTGGAGAAAACCGGCATGCCCGAGACCGACGTGGTGGCTGAGATCGAGCGCTACCTGGTGATGCCGGGCCAGGCACTCGCCTACAAGGTGGGCATGATGAAGCTGCTGGAGTTGCGCGAGCGCGCCAAGACCGCGCTGGGCGAGGACTTCGACATCAAGGCGTTCCACGACCTGGTGCTGACAGGCGGTGACTTGCCCTTGGCGCTGCTTGAGCGCCGCGTGGATGCGTGGATTGCGGAGCAGACCCAGGGCTGAGCCCCGGCGGGCTCAGTGCAGCAGCGCTGCGCCCGCCGCCAGTGACATTCCGGCCAGCCCGAGGCCAATCGCGCTGGCGGCCAGCACGTCGCTGGGGTAATGCAGCCCTAGCACCACGCGCGAGGCCGCCACGCTCAGCGTAAACGGCAGCAGCAGCCAGGCCAGGCCCGGGTAGTGGGCCAGCGCGACGACGGTGAACGACACCGCGTGCAGCGTGTGGCCCGACGGGAAGCTGAATTCATCCAGCGGTGCGATCAGCGCCTGGATCCGAACGTCGGCGGCGCAGGGGCGCGGGCGGCGGGTCCAACGCTTGAGCTTGCGGTACAGCACCAGTGCGATGACGCCAGTAGCCGCCAAGTGCGCCGAGACCCCCAATCCGCGCCAGCCGTCAAACAGCACCAAGCCCGCCATCAGCGCATACCAGAAGGCACCGTCGCCCAAGCGGCTGACCAACCGGAAATAGGAACGCACCGCCGAGCGCATGCCCCAGCGGTTGGCGGCGAGGCACCAACCCTGCTCGACGACCGCGAGCCGGCTGGTGCGCAGGTTCACGCGGCTTCTCGTCGCTGCGAGAGGCCCGCCAGCAGGCCGGCAAAATCTTCGGCCACGGTGAGCGGGTGCAGGTGCAGCACCGCTTGGCGCGCCGCCGTGCCCAGTGCGGCAAGGTCGCGGCGCAGGGCCGTGCGGACGAACGCATCCACGAAGCCTTCCTCGTCACCGAACGCGGCCGTGGCCCCATGGGCCCCGTTGCACAGGTGCTCGCGCGCGGCGCCGTAGTCGAAGGCCACCGTGGCGATGCCGCTGGCCATGGCCTCCAGCGTCACGTTGCCGAAGGTTTCCGACAGGCTGGGGAAGCAGAAGATATCGGCGCTGGCGAAGTGCCGTGCCAGCGCTTCGCCGCGCAGCACGCCGGTGAAGATGAAATCAGGGTTGGCCGCCTGCAGTTCGGCGCGCGCCGGGCCATCGCCCACCCACACGAAGCGAGCGCCGGGGCGCTGCTGCTGCAGGCGACGGAAGCTGCGCACCGCGAGCGGCAGGTTTTTTTCCGGCGCGATGCGGCCGACATTGATGACCACCGGCGAATCCGGCCCCGCGCTCCAGGATTCGCGCAGCGCCAGATCCCGGAAGCCGGGGTGGAACTCCCGCGTATCCACCGCCCGGCCCAGTCGCAGCGCGTGGCGGAAGCCCTGTTGGGCCAGCATTTCCTGCAGTTCGCGGGTCGGCACCAGGGTGGCGTCGGCGCGGTTGTGGAAGCGGCGCAGCCAGGAGAAAACCCAGGGGCTCAGGAAGCTGGCACCGTAGCGGCCGACGTAGTCGTCAAAGCGAGTGTGGAAGCCAGTGGCCACCGGGATGCCCAAGCGGCGGCAGGCCCGGAGCGCCGACCAGCCCAGCGGGCCTTCGGTGGCGATGTAGACGGCATCTGGCCTCTGCGCAGACCAGCGCGCGGTGAGGCGGCGCCCGGCGGGCAGCCCGAAGCGCAGGCCCGGGTAGCGCGGGATCGGCGCACCTTCCACCAACATCAGGCCCGGGTTGGGACGGTCGCTGTCGTCGTCGCGCTGCGGGCGGATCACGCCAACCGTATGGCCGAGTTGGCGCAGGCCGTTTTCCAGGGCCAGAACCGTCAAAGCGACGCCGTTGACGTCGGGCGGGTAGGTTTCGGTGACCAGTTCAATGTGCAGGAGTCGGTTCATTGGCGCACTTTGGCGGCGTGCCATGCCAGCCGCGTTACCGGCCGGTGACGCCTGCGTGACGGCGGCGAAGGTCGCACTTCACTACACGCTTGCGTATGGATATCATGAACCGGTTCCGGTAGTCATACGCTGGTAACACCCATCAGGCAGGGGAGCCTGGCGCGAATTGCGCGGGTGCCCGTTGTTGTCCTGGCCGCGCCGCTGGCGCTGCGCCGGCCTCCTTTTTCCGCCTCTTGGATTACTTCCATGCCCAATTCTGCCCGCTCGTCCAGAGCCCGCCCGTGCCGCGGCGTCCTGTTCATTGCCATCGCCGCAGCGTGCTGCACGTCCGCCCACGCCCAATCCACCGCCGAGGTGCCGGCCACCGATGCGCAGACACAGCTGGACGCCATCGAAGTCACGGTGCAGCGGCGGGCCGAGAACATCCAGGACGTGCCGCTGTCGATCACCAGCATCGGCGGGGAAAAGCTCAATGTCCTGGGCTCGGGCGGCGAAGACATCCGCTTCCTGTCGTCGCGGCTGCCCAGCCTGCAGATTGAATCGTCGTTTGGCCGTGCCTTCCCGCGCTTCTACATCCGCGGCTTGGGCAATACCGATTTCGATTTAAATGCGTCCCAGCCGGTCAGCCTGGTCTACGACGGCGTCGTGCAGGAAAACCCCATCCTCAAGGGATTCCCGATTTTCGACCTCGACCAGATCGAGATGGCGCGGGGTCCGCAGGGAACCTTGTTCGGGCGCAATTCGCCGGCAGGCGTGCTCAAGTTTGACTCGGCGCGGCCCGAGCATGAATTTGGCGGCTATGGCCAGGTTTCCTACGGCAACTACGGCAGCACCAACCTCGAGGGCGCGGTCACCGGCGGAATAGGCGAGGGCATCGCAACGCGGTTTTCGGCGCTGCACCAGCGTCGCGACGACTACGTGGACAACACTGCCAACGGGCCCGGCGACGACCTGGAAGGGTTCCGTGAATCGGCGGCGCGGCTGCAGTTCCTGTTCGACGGTCGCGAGGGTTTCGAAGCGCTCGCCAACGTCCACATGCGCACGCTCGATGGCACCGCGCGGCTGTTTCGCGCCAGCATCATCGCTCCGGGGACCAACAACCTGCAGCCGGGCTTCGACCGCGACCAGGTCTCGATTGACGGACGCAACGAGCAGGAGTTGGACCAGTTCGGCGCCAACCTGCGCATGCGCTGGGACCTCGAGCGGGTGAGCCTGTTCTCCATCACCGGCTACGAGAGCGTGGATACCTACAGCCGCGGTGATATCGATGGCGGCTCGGTGTACGCCAACTTCCCGCCCAACGAGCCCGGGGAATCGCTGTTTCCGGCCGAGTCGGCCGACGGCCTGCCCAGCCACCGCCAGTTGAGCCAGGAGTTCCGGCTGGAATCCAACGAGTGGGGTCGCTTCGACTGGCAGGCCGGCATGTTCTGGTTCGACGAATCCATAGACGTTGACAGCTTCTCCTACGATGGCTTCGGCGGCGCCCAGAACGGCTTTGCCACCCAGACGCAGGACAACACGGCGTGGGCGGTGTTCGCGTCGGGCGAAATGGCCGCGACCGAGCGCCTGACCCTGCGCGGCGGCCTTCGCTACACCGATGACCACAAGGAATTCGTCGCCGAGCGTGTCCAGGGCCCGTTTGGTCCCCCTATCGCGCCGATCTCGGTGGACCCCAGCGACACCAATGTCAGCGGTGATTTCAGCGCGACGTTCGCCGTCAACCAGGACTTCAACGTCTATGGCCGCGTCGCCAGCGGTTTCCGCGCGCCCAGCGTCCAGGGCCGTCTGATGTTCGCCGACGCCAGCCTGCCTGATTCGGAACTGGTGACGGTGGCCGACACCGAGACCGTGCTGTCCATCGAGGCTGGTTTCAAGGCGGACCTGCTCGACAACCGCGTCCGCTTGGGCGTCTCCGTGTTCGACTACACCGTGGACGACCAGCAGCTCACGGCCGTGGGAGGCAGCGCCAACATCGCCCGGCTGGTGAACGCCGAGGAGACCAAGGGCCGCGGCTTCGAGATCGATCTGGAAGCCTATGTCACCGACAACCTGCTGGTGACATTCGGCGGCAGCTACAACGACACCGAGATCGACGATCCCGACCTGAGCGTGATCCCCTGCGCGCTGAACTTTTGCACCGTGCTCGATCCGGCGGACCCCAACGTCGCCGGCGCCGTGCTCATTGACGGCAATTCCCTGCCGCAGGCTCCGCGCAACGTCTACAACATGACGGCGCGCTGGGGCATCCCGGTGGCCAACGGCGAGTTCTTCGTATTCACCGATTGGGCCTATCGCAGTGAAGTCAGCTTCTTCCTGTACGACTCGGTTTCCTTCGTTGGCGAATCGCTGCTGGAAGGCGGCTTGCGCGCTGGCTACCTCTGGAACGACGGGAGCTACGAGGTGGCGGCCTTTGGCCGGAACATCACCAACGAGGAAGTCGTAGTCGGCGGCATTGACTTCAACAACCTCACCGGCTTCCTGAATGAGCCGCGCTTGTGGGGCCTGGAGTTCACGGCGCGGTTCTGATCCGTCGCGCCACCGGGTGATGCAAAAGCCGCCCGAAAGGGCGGCTTTTCATTGCGCCGCCTTGCGCAGCCTACTGTGCCTTCAGCGCCAGCCTGCGGTCGATTTCCAGCAGGTAGTCGCGCTCGCTTTCGAGGTCGGCGCGGGTCAGCGGGTGGGCATCCAGCCAGGCCCTGGGCAGGGCCAGGGTGGCGGCGGTGAGGTTGTCGAGCGAGAGCTGGATCTTGGGCAGGGGCTCCCGGTCGTGGCCGCGATGCAGCAGTACCGCCAGCCTCAGGATCAGCGCGCAGCTCAGGGCGTTGGGCGCCAGCCGGTCCGGCAGCTTCTCGAAGCTTGGCAGGTGCACACCGCGGCGCTGGTTGCGGACCACGGCGGCCAGGGACTGCTGTTCGGTGCGTGAGAAGCCCGCGATGTCGGAGTGTTCCAGCACGTAGGCGCCATGCTGGTGGTACTGGCTGTGGGCGATGGCCAGGCCCAGTTCGTGCACCTGCGCGGCCCAGGACAGCAGGCGCCGGTCGCCGGCGTCCAGCTGCAACTCGCTCTCCACCTGGTCAAACAGCTGCAGGGCGGTGGCTTCCACGCGCGCGGCCTGCTCGGTGTCCACGCCGTAACGGCTGCTCAGCGCGCGAATGGATATCTCGCGCGCATCGACGTCGTTGGCGCGCCCCAGCAGGTCGAACAGCACGCCCTCGCGCAGGGCGTAGTCGCTGATGTGCATGCGGTCGATACCCAGTTCGGAAAACGCCGCATCCAGCACCAGCAAGCCGCCGGCGAAAATAGGCCGACGATCGGCCGACAGGCCCGGCAGGCGGATATCCTCGAGCCGCTCGCACTCCAGCAGCTTCTCGCGGATCACCGCCAAGCTCTCGGCGGTGATCGAAACCTTGGTCAGTTTCATGGCCACCGACACATCGCAGATGGCCTTGATGGTGCCCGATGAGCCGGTAACGTCATGCCAGCCGCGCTCGCGGTAGGCGCTGGCGAACTGCTGAAATTCCGCGGTAATTTCCGTGCGCGCGTCTTTCCAGCGCTTGCGCGACAGCTTGCCGTCGGCGAAGAAGCGCCGGGTGGTGGCAATGCAGCCCATCTGCAGGCTCTCGCGTTCGATCGCCTCGAAACCCTGGCCGATGATGAACTCGGTGGAGCCACCGCCAATGTCCATCACCAGCCGGCGCCGGTCGTCCTGCAGAGGGTTGCCGTGGGCTACGCCAAGGTAGATCAGGCGGGCCTCTTCACGCCCGGCCACCACTTCGATGCCGTGCCCCAGTGCGGTTTCAGCCGGCATCAGGAATTGCCGCGGCTTGTTGAGCGCACGCACCGAGTTGGTGGCGATGGCGCGCACCCGCTGCGGCGGGATGGCGCGCAGGCGCTGCCCGAACCGCGCCAGGCACTCCAGGGCGCGCTGCGTTACCTCGGGACTCAGGCCGCCGCTGCCGTCCAGGCCTTCGGCCAAGCGCACGGTTTCCTTGATGCGGTCGACGATTCGGACTTGGCCCAGTACGTGGCGGGCCACCACCATGTGGAAGCTGTTGGAGCCCAGGTCCACGGCGGCGAGCAGTGCACCGTCTTTCAGTGGCTGCTCGGCTTCGATGGGCATGGGTTATCCGCAGAGTTTGGCGAGTAGCGCGCCCTGTGCAGAATAAGGCATCTCACCCTCCTTCGGCGATACCCGGCGGTAGCTGCCGTCGGGCTGCAGTAGCCAGGCGTTGAGGTTGTCCGCCAGGTAGTTGGCCAATTCCTCGTCGTGCACCCGTGCCGCCAGCTTGGGCTCGAGGATGGGGAAGCAGGTTTCCACCCGGCGCATGAGGTTGCGCTCCATCCAGTCGGCGCTGGAGCAGAAGATCTCCGGGGTGTCGCCGTTGCGGAACCAGTAGACGCGGCTGTGCTCCAGGAAGCGGCCAATCACCGAGCGCACCGTGATGTTGTCCGACACCCCTGGCACGCCCGGGCGCAGGCAGCAGGCGCCGCGCACGATCAGTTCGATTTTTACGCCGTCCTGGGAGGCTTCATACAGCGCGCGGATGACGCCCGGTTCATTGATCGCATTCATCTTGGCAATGATGTGGCCACCCTTGCCGCTGCGGGCGTTCTTGGCCTCGCGCTCGATTTTCTTGATCAGGCCCTTGTACAGCGTGAAAGGCGACTGCAGCAGCTTGCGCAACTTGATGGTGGGGGCCAAGCCAGACAGTTGGTGGAAGATGTCGTGGACGTCGGCGCCGATATCCGCATCGGCCGTCATCAGGCCGATGTCGGTGTAGGCGCGGGCGGTGCCGGCGTGGTAGTTGCCGGTGCCCAGATGCACGTAGCGCTGCAGTTTCTTGCCCTCGCGGCGCACTATCAGCATCATCTTGGCGTGGGTCTTGTAGCCCACCACGCCGTACATCACCTGCACGCCGGCCTCCTGCAGCTGGTCAGCCAGGCGGATGTTGGCCTCTTCGTCGAAGCGCGCGCGCAGCTCCACCACCACCGTCACGTCCTTGCCGTTGCGGGCAGCGGTGATCAGGTGTTCGATCATCTTGCTGTCCTTGCCGGTGCGGTACAGCGTCTGCTTGATCGCCAGCACGTCGGGATCGTTGGCGGCGAACTGCAGCAGGTCGAGCACCGACTGGAAGCTCTGGTAGGGGTGGTGCAGCAGCACGTCGCCCTTCGAGAGCGTCTCGAAGATGCTCTCGGACTGCTTCAGGCGCGGCGGCACG
>JANNQY010000351.1:0-2086 GCA_031400995.1 Lysobacteraceae bacterium | reverse complement strand
GGCGTCGAGACCGGCCGCGCGCTGTCTCGATTTGACGAGTCGCTTGACGTTTCCCGGGGCCGCAAGGCGCTGCAGCTCTCCCGTCCGGCCATGTTCACCGTGCCCGGGTTGCCGGCCATCGCCTTCTTCGAGCGCGAAGATTTTGCCTGGGCGCCGGCGGTGGAAGCCTGCACCGCGCAAGTGCGCGCCGAACTCGAGCAGGTGCTGCAGCAGGACCACGACGGTTTCATTCCCTACGTGCAGACCCGCGCGAACGAGCCCGTGGGACAGTTTGCCGCGCTGGACCACAGCCCGGACTGGAGCGCGTATTTCCTCTGGCACCACGGCAAGCGCGTGGAGCAACATATCGCCCGCTGCCCGCAGACCATGGCCATGCTGGAGGCGGTGCCGCAGGTGGAAGTGATGAACCGAGCGCCGGCGGCTTTTTTCTCCGCGCTCAAGCCGCATACGCGCATCCCGCCCCACCACGGCGCCACCAACTGCCGGCTCACCGTGCACCTGCCGCTGGTGATCCCCCCGAACTGCGCGCTGCAGGTGGGCAACCACGTGCGGCCGTGGACGATGGGCGAACTGCTGCTTTTCGACGACACCATCGAACACGCCGCCTGGAACAACAGCGACCAGCTGCGCGTGGTGCTGATCTTCGACGTCTGGCACCCGATGCTCAGCGCCGCCGAGCGCCGGCTGGTCAAGGGAACGCTGGAAGGCATCATGGCGTACTACGGCCACGACGCACCGCTGGGTGAACTCTAGCTTTTGACGTGCCACCAGCCGGTGATGGCCAGGCGCGGCTCGCGCGCCCACGGCGCCACCACGCCCACGTGGTGGTTGAACGGCACCTTGAACAGGCTCAGCGAATTCCAGCGCGGCAGGAAGGATCCATCCGGCGTGCCATCGGCGCCCACGAAGTGCAGCAGCCCGCCCCAGTCGGCCTCCCAGTGGCGCGAAAGATTGAGCACATAGGCATAGCGGCGGCCCTCTTCCTCATGCCGGTCGTCGTGCATGCGCAGGAACTGCCCGGGCAAGTAGCGCGTCGCTTGGGCGCCCACCATCGCCAGCTCGCGGTCGCCGGTGAACTCGCGAATGAAGCCGAGGAACGGCGGGCTGTTGAAGAACTCAAGCGCCGCGTGCACCAGCAAGCCCGGATTCTTGCCAGTTTTCATCGCCTCCACCATCAAGTACCGGTCGTAGACGAAGTGGAAGCCGCTGGCAGCGCGCTGGTAAGCCGCAGGCATGCGCTGGCGCAGGGTCTCGCCCGTCCACGGCGTGCTGTCGGGCAGGCCGCGTTCGGCGGTGACCCAGGGCACATCCTGGCCAAGGCACGTGGCCAACTGCTCGGCGGCATCGGCCTGCAGGAAGCCCGGGATCTGCACCCGCCCGCTGCGAGCCAAGGCCTGGCGATAGGGTTCGAAATCGAGTTCGTTGCTGATCATCTGAAGGCGGCCACCGGCGGGTTGCCGGCATTCTAGCCGTCGCCTGACCCCGCTGGCGCAAGCGTCAGCGCCCAGCCCAGTACGCCCTGCGCTTGCGCCAGCGGCCGGCACGCGACGCTCTGCCCGGGGCGCCGTTGCGCCAGCTGCGCTACCAGCGCCTGGGCCTGCGTGTCATCCAGGGCATGGCTGATCATTTCGGCGCTGCGCAGTCCGGCGGCAGCAATGGCCTCGCGGTAGGCCGCCAGCGCGGCCAGCGCAGGTTCGGGGTTGGCGCCGGTGCTGCTCACTATCCGGTGCACGTGGTCGCGGGCCTCTATGGCCAAGTCGGGCGTGTCGAGCTGGGCGATGTCACGGGCCAGCTGCACGGTGGCCGCGTTGTAGGCACTGCGGGCGGCATTCGCGTCGGCGTTATCGCGCAGGTCCTCGCCGGCGCGCGCGCGGGCGAACCATCCAAGCACGGCGGCGGCGGCTTCAAGCAGCCCGCCGGAGCGCAGCAGCCGGGCCTGGCAGGCCAGCTCCCCCTGCCCCACGCCCACCAGCACCGAGCCGGCGTGGTGCATCACGAAAGCAAGGCCAGCGCCGGGCGCCAACACCCGCAGGCATTCGTCCAGGGCGGCCTCGCGGCGCGCGTACTCAAAGCCGTACTGGCTGAC
>JANNQY010000350.1:0-4866 GCA_031400995.1 Lysobacteraceae bacterium | reverse complement strand
CGTCGCCGGTGGCCTACCTGCGTGACGCCAGCGACGACCCGGCGATGGCCTACGAGCGCGAGAGCCACGAGGACGACCAGCTGGAGCTGCTGCGCGAGGGCATGGAGGAGCTCGACGCGCGCTCCCGCGACATCCTCAAGCGCCGCTTCCTGGGCGAGCCCAAGGCCACGCTGCAGGAACTGGCCGACGAGTATGGCGTCAGCGCCGAGCGCATCCGGCAGATCGAAGCCAACGCGCTCAAGAAGATGCGTTCGCTGTTCGCGGCCTGATCCGCGCTGGCTGCAAGTTGCACCGATGGCCCCGCAAGGGGCCGTTTGCTTTGCTGCTTCGCAAACCGTTGCTTCATCGCAGCGCCGCCCCGGATGCCGGAGGCACACCGCAGCAAAAAGAACGGTGTCAGAGTGAGTTCCGTGAACTCACTCTGACGCCGTTTTTCAGCCCAGGAAGGGCGAGGACTCAAAACAGCGCCGCGGATCAATACAGGTCGGTGGGATCCACATCGAGCGACCAGCGCACTTTGCGCGCCGACTTCAGCGCCTGCAGCGAGGGTAGCCAGGACTGCAGTGCGGCATGCAGCGGCGCACGCTGCGGCGCGTCGAGCAGGATCTGGCCGCGCGCCTTTCCGGCGCGGCGGGCCATCGGCGCCGGCATCGGGCCATTGAGCTGCACGCCGTCATGCTTGCCAAAGGCATCGCGTGCTTCGTGCAGGAAGCCCTGCATGTCGGACTCGGTGGGCGCCTCCGCGCGCAGCAGCGCCAGGTGCGCGTAGGGCGGGAACTGCGCGGCCTCGCGCTCGGCCAGCTGCATTGCGGCAACCGCGGGATAGCCGCCAGCGAGCAGCGTGTTGAGCAAGGGATGTTCGGGGTGGTGGGTTTGCAGCAGCACCTCGCCCGGCAGCAGGGCGCGGCCGGCGCGGCCGGCAACCTGGATCAACAGCTGCGCCAGTTTTTCGCCGGCGCGGAAATCGGCGCTGAACAGGCCCTCGTCCACGCCCACCACCGCTACCAGCGTCAGCCGCGGCAGGTCGTGGCCCTTGGCCAGCATCTGCGTGCCCACCAGGATGCCGGACTGTTCGCCGAAAGCTTCCAGGTGTTTTTCGATCGCGTCGCGCTTGCGGGTGGTTTCGCGATCCACGCGGATCATCAGCGCGTCCGGGAATCTTGCAGCAAGCGCTTCTTCGATGCGTTCGGTGCCCGCGCCCTGCGGCTGCAGCGCCAGGCTGGCGCAGTCGGGGCAGGCGTTGGGCGGCGTGGCTCGCGCGCCGCAGTGGTGGCAGATCAGCCGGCGGCCGCCGGCGTGCACCGTCATCGCCGCATCGCAGCGCTTGCAGTGCGCGCTCCAGCCGCAGTCGTGGCAGATCAGCACCGGCGCATAGCCGCGACGGTTCTTGAACACCAGCGCCTGTTCACCGCGGGCCAGGCAGCGCGCCACCGCGTCCAGCAGTTCCTCCGAAAGGCCATTGCGCAGCGGGCGCTTGCGCACGTCCACCACGCGCACGGTGGGCGGCTTGGCGCCGCCGGCGCGCTGCGCCAGGCGCAGGTGGCCATAGCGGCCCGACAGCGCGTTGTGCAGCGTTTCCAGCGACGGCGTTGCGCTGCCCAGCAGCACCGGCACACCCAGCTTGCTGGCGCGCACCAGCGCCAGGTCGCGCGCGTGGTAGCGGATGCCGTCCTGCTGCTTGTACGAGCCGTCGTGCTCTTCGTCCACCACGATCAGCCCAGCCTGGGGCAGCGGGCAGAAGATGGCCGAGCGCGTGCCCACCAGCACCCGCGCCTCACCGCGCGCCATCGCCATCCACGCGCGCGCCCGCTCGCCGTCGGCCAGGCCCGAATGCAGCGCATGCACCGGCACGCCCAGGCGCTGCCGGAAGCGCGCGAGTGCCTGCGGCGTCAGGCCGATTTCGGGCACCAATACCAGCGCTTGCTTGCCGGCCGCCAGGCAGTCGGCGATGGCCTGCAGGTAAACCTCGGTCTTGCCGCTGCCGGTCACGCCCTCCAGCAGCCAGGCACGGAATCCGGATTCGGCGCGAATCTTCGCCAGCGCCTGCGCCTGGGCCGGCATCAGCGGCGGCCCGGGCGCGGCCAGCGCCGGCTCGACCGTGCCGGCCAGTGCGATCCGCTCGGCCAGCCCACGCTGTGCCAGCGCGCGCGCAGCGGGGCGCCAGTCGCACTCGGCCTGGTCCAGCCAGTCCTCGCCCAAAGGTCGCGCGGCCAGCCGCAGCAGGAGTTCGCGCGGTTTGCCGTCGCGGCCCGGTGCGGCGGCTGCGGTGCGACCTTCCACCGTCAATTGCCAGCCGTGGCGGGCGGTTTCCGGCACCGCCTGGCCGGCACGCAGCGCGGTGGGCAGGGCGGTGGCCAGCACTTCGCCCAAGGGCGCGTGGTAGTACGCCGACACCCAGCGCAGGCTGTCGAACAGTTCGCCGCTGATCAGGGCCTCCGCGTCCAGGCGGGCCAGGGCGGGCTTGAGCTCCGGGCCGTTGGGGTCGGCGTCGGCCAGCGCCACCACCACGCCCACCTGCACGCCGTCGCCGCGGCCGAAGGGCACCCGTACCCGGCAGCCGATCCAGTCCGGACCCACGGCCTGCCCGGGCGGCGGGCGGTAGTCGAACAGCCGCGCCAAGGGCACCGGCAGGGCCACGCGCAGCGCGGTTTCAGGGCTCAGGGGCATGGCGCCAGTTTAGCCTGAGCGCCCCGGCGGACCGCTTTGGGCCACTTGCACGCCATTGCTGCTAACAGCATCAGGAATAGTGCCTAAGCCACTGTTCACCAAACCGAAAGACCCTTATCCACACAAATTGTGGATAAGTCTGTGGAAGAGCCCGGCGACATGGCTGCGCACCCCCCTGTGGCAAGGCTATATAGCCGGGTTGGTGAAATTTTAACCAAGGCGTCATAATCTAATAAAATCAATGCTTTGGCTATATCACAATTCAGTCATGCTGGCCTTCAAGGCAGGTGAGGGTCTTGTGGAGGGGCGGGGACTGGCGCTGTGCACAACGTTCCACGCCGGAAGCCGCGTGGCGCTTGGCTGAGCAGGATTTTTCCTACTGTCAAGCCCCGTGAATTCCGGCTGGCGTGGCTAGAATGCACTGGTGACTTCTGTTCCCGCTCCGGCTACGGCCACCCCAACGGTCTCTCCCGCCCTGTCGGCCTTCCTGCGCGGTATCGAGCGCCGGGCGTTCGTGTTTGCCCAGGTGCAGTGCGGCGACGACCAGGTGGCGCTGCTGGCGCTGGGGCGCGCCATGCGGGCGTTCCGCAGCACCTCGGCAGTCAGCCCGCTCTCGGCTTGGCCGGCGGGCTTCTGGGCCCTCCTGCTGGCCCAGGCGGAGCTGTCGCAGGGCGAGAGCGAGGTGCCCGAGCTCACTGCCCTGGGCAGCGGGCCGCGCGCGTCGCTGCTGCTGCGCATGGTGGGCGGGCTGGATTTCCCCCACGCCGCCCAGGTGCTGGGTGTCAGCGAGAGCACCTATCGTTTCGCGCTGCAGCGCGCCTTGCAGCAGTTGGGCGAAGCGGGCATCAGTTACGCGGTGCTTGGCGCCCTTCGCGAGCGGCTGCACCACCAAGTCAAGACGCTGCCCGACGAACGCACCGCTGCACTGGCTGCGCTGCGCGCGCGCGTGCTGCAGGGCGAAACCGATCCCGACGACGTACCGCCGCTGGCTGCCGCGCCATGGCGGCGGCGCGCGCCATGGCTGCTGCTGGCGCTGCTGGGGTTGGCGTTTGCGGCGACTTTCTGGCCCAGCGCCAACCCACTGCAGCCGGGCGGCACCGAAGGCCTGCCGGCGGAGTCCGCGCCGGCACCGCTGCCGACGCAAAGCGACGCCGACCGCGTGACGCATCCCGACTACGCGCTGCTGGCCGCTCCCGACGACGAGGCGCTGGCTGCGGATCTTGCCTTCCTCAGCTGGGTTGCCTCGGGCCAAGCGCCGCCGCTGCCGGCAGCGGACCCTGCGGCCGTGCCTGGGCAAACGCCGCTGCCCGAAGCCGCGGCCGCGGACGTGGAGCCCGACGATGCGCCTTGACCGCCGGGTGCTCGCACTGGGGCTGCTGGGCGTCTTGGCGCTCGCGCCCGCATTCGCTTTCCAGACCTTGATCCCGGCGCAGCGCCAGCTGCTGGCGCCACTGGCCACGGCTTGGCCCGGCCTCGATCCTGCCACGCGCCAGCGCCTGCAGCAGAACGCCAGCCATTGGCTGGGCTTGGGGCCGACGCAGCGTGCGGCGCTGGCGCAGCGGATGCACGACTGGGACGCGCTGCCGGCGGCCGAACGCGCGCGCCGCCGCGGGGCGTTCGCGGCATGGCAAGCGCTGCCGTTGGCCGAGCGCGAGCAAGTGCGCGTGGCCGACGCGCGGGTGCGCGCACTGGTGCCGACGCAGGCGCAGGCGCTGCGCGATGCCTTCGAAACGCTGCCGTCCGACCAGCGCCAGGACTGGTGGCTGGGGCCCGGTATCGGCGCCGGATTCGCGCAGCTGCGGCCGCTGTTCGCCTTCGTTCCCGAAAGCGAGCGGATGGTGCTGCTGGAAATCCTGCGTGGCCTGGGGCCGGCAGCGCGTGCCGACCTGGCGTTGCTGGCGCTGCGCTTGCCGGCCAACGAGCGTGAAAGCCTGCGCCGCGAACTGGTGGCCGCGCCGGCCGCCGAGCGCGAGACCCTGATCCGGGCGTGGCTGCAGCGCTGACCCGCCAGCGCTGCGCACAGCTCACATATTCACCACGCTCACCATCAGGCTCACCGTGGCGCCCAGCGTCACCAGCACCAGATAGCCGGTGCCCAGGATGCCGAACTTGAGCAAGGTCATTGGCCAGCCCTGCCGGTAAACGCGCTTTTGCATCAGCAGCAGGTAAATCGGCATCCACACCACCAGCGCCACTTCC
>JANNQY010000349.1:0-6692 GCA_031400995.1 Lysobacteraceae bacterium | reverse complement strand
TTGGCCTGCTGCAGATCCTCGCCCAGGCGGGCGCGGGCCTTGAGGCGCATGGTGAGCTCGGTGCGGCTGGCAGAAGAATCGTCCTCGGCGCCGGCCTGCGGGTCCACCAATCGCTGGGAAATGGCTGCGGCTTCTTCAGCGTGGTAGCCCACTTGGGTAAGCGAGGACTGGATGTCCTGGCGCAGACCGTGGGCGTCGGCGGCGGAAATGATCGGAGCACCCGGCGGCGCCTTGGCCACGGCGATCAGTCGCTCGGCGGTATCAAGATGCTGCTTCCAAGCTTCGGAATCCTCGCCGTGGCGCAGCGATGTCAGCGCCATCACGTCGGTCCACGCCTGGCTGAGCAAGGTGTGGGTGAAACGGGGCAGGTTTTGCTTCTTGAGCAGGTTCTCCACCACCGCCGAAGCGCGCTCGCGCGCCAGCGCCAGTTTCTCCTTGCCCCGCGCCGCCTCGACGTGCCGCTTTTCAGCCACCTCGGCTTTGCGCGACACCGTTTGCATGTGGCCGCTGAGGTCTTCGAGCAGGTTGTTGAACAGGCCCAGGTCGCCGTCAAAATCGCGCACCGTGCGGTCCACCACCGACTGCATCTTGCCCACCAGCTGCTGGTCGGCGTCGTCCTCGCTGAGCCAGTACGCGCCGGTTTCAGCGATGGTGTTGAGCATCTGCCGCGCCGGGTGCTGCTGGACGGTGAAGAAGGCCTTGTCCTGCAGCGCCACGCGCAGCAGCGGCACCTGCAGCTTGGCCAGCAGGGTGGACGCGGGGCTGTTGGGCCGCACGTCCTTCATGATGTGGTCGAACAGCATGCCCACCAGGTCGATCGCGTCGCCGTCTTCCTCGGCCAGTGCCGGCGGTTTGTTGTCCGGGGTGGACTGCCGCAGCTGCGCCAGCAGGTCCTGCTTGAGGTGGGTGATGGTGCGTGGCGCGGGCTTGCCGTTCACCATCACCGTGGTGCTGACACTTTTTTGCAGCGCGCCCAGAACGTCCTGCACTTGGTTGGTGGTCACCGGCACACCGGCGTCGGCGCTGGTGGTGCGGCTGCCGACGAGTTTGCCCAGCAACTGGCGGCGGCCCGCCAGCAGGTGGCGCATCTGCTGGAAGGTGTCTTCGCCGCTGCCGCCGTCCAGCGCCGTGGCGCCGGCAGCGCCTGCACCCTGCGCGCGCTGTGCCGACGCGGGCTCACCCGCAGGATTGGCCGGGCTGGCGTCCGCGGTGGTGGTTCCCGTGGTTGGCGCGCCTGCGCCGGGGTTTCGCGGCCCGGCTCCGCTGCCTTGCGAGGCGCCGCCGGAAAAACCGCTGCCGCGGGCTGCCGAGCCGGTTGCGCCCGTCGCCGCAGGCCGCTCGCCCGCCGGCGCTTCGGCGGTGCCGGCGCCCGGCTTGGCCTTGCGTTCGGTCGGCGCAGCGGCCGGGCTATTGGCCCGCGGCCGCACCGGCACATAGTGCAGGTTGGGCAGCACGCCGTTCTTGGAAAGATAGGTGTTCACCGATTCCACGAAGCTGCCGTAGAGCGGCATCAGGTGCCGCTCGAAGGTGCGGAACAGCAGCAGGCGGTGTTCGCCGCTGAGCTCCAGGCACTCGGTGGCCTGGCGGATCATCCGGCACAGGGCCTGCGGGCCAATGGGCAGGTTCTCGGCATCGAAAGCCGGCTTGCCGGCCAACACGCCGAAGCGCTGGCCCAGCAGATAAAGCGGCAAGCTGTTGCGGACCTCGGCGCGGCTGGCGATTTCCGCCAGCACCGTGGTCTCGTCCATGTCGAAGTTTTCCACCAGGGTGAGTTCACCCCGGGTAACGCGGAAGCTGGCGGCGGCTTTGGCGCCCGGCGGATCCTTCACGCAGGCCAGTTCGGCCTCCAGCGAAATCAGGAAGCGCGGCACCAGGTCGGGGCGCGTGCGCTTCACCAGGCGCTGGGCTTCGAGCCAGCGGATCTGGACCATGTTGCTGCGCGCCTGCTCGGCGAACTTGAAAAGCTGTTGCTCGAACTCGTTGAGCATTGCTACGAGCGTGCGCTCGAGCTCGTCCGACGAGTATTCGAGGATGCCGCCCAGCAGTGTCTTTACGCGATCAGGCAACGGCCGCGACGCCAGCGTCGGTGCCGACGCGTGCGGAGTTGTGGCCGATGCGGACATGCGGCGCTCCGTAGTGGATTCCCCAGCGCGATTCTAGTCACAGCATGGCCCCGGCGCATAGGGCCGGGGCCTTGCCTGTCCCGAGGGACGGTTGGCCGAAAGCCTTAGTCTTTACCGTTCCAGACCAAGTTGATCACGCCGCTGCGCCCCGGAGTGTTGTAGCCGAAGGCATAGGCGTAGTCCCTGTCGGTCAGGTTCTCAAGCCGCCCCTCTACTCGCCAGCCCGGTGCGAAAGTCCACGCTAGGCGCAGGTGCACCAGCGTGAAGGAAGGCAGCTGGGCGCCGAAATCGGCCCGGTCCGATACGTAATCGCCGTCCAGCCCCAGCTCGATGCCGTTGTTGAAGCGGTAGCCGATGCTGGCGTGGGCCTTGCGGTCGGCGCGCCGCAGCAGGGCGGTGCCGGTGGTGGCATTCACCGCATCCTGCCAGGTCAGGTTGCCGGCCAGGTCCCAGGCGCCCGCCTGGTAGCGGTACTGGGCCTCGACACCCTCGAGCTCGGCGCGGTTGATGTTGATGGCGTTGTTGGTGATCGGGGCAGCAAAAGTGATCAGGTCGCGCACGCGAGAGCGGTAGGCCGACACGCCCAGCCAGTGGCCACCGGCCGGGTTCAGCTCCCAGCCCGCCTCCCAGGTTTCCGACACCTCGGGCTGCAGGTCGGGGTTGCCGGCAAAGCCGAAGCCGCCGTCCGGGTAGTAAAGCTCGTTGAAACTGGGCGCGCGGAAGCCTTCGCCCCAGGACAGTCGCAGCCGCTGGCGCTCGCTGAAGTTCCAGCCCCAGGCGGCATTGCCGGACGTGGCGCCGCCGAACTGGCTGCTGTCGTCGCGGCGCAGGGACAGGTCCAGCGCATGGGTGCCGAACTGGCCGCCATAGCTGGCAAAAGCCGCCTTGGAGTTGCGGTTTCGTTCGAACAGGCGACCGTCGAAGATGTTGCTCGACTCGCCGGTTTCGCGCTGCCAGTTCACGCCCAGGTTCACGCTGGCATCCGGCCCGGCGTCCACGGTGTTCACCCAGTCCACGCTGGTGCGGCGGCTCTGGAACTCGTTGCTGAAGCTGCTGACCGTGTCCAGGTCCTCGCGGGCGTGGCCGGCGGTGAGCAGATGGGTCCAGCCTTCGCCCAGTTCGCCGCCCAAGGTGACGCCGCCCGAGGTGTTGCGGGCGTTGGTTTCGCCCTGGTCGAACTCGGTGTCGGCGTCGGTGCTCACCAAGCTGAAGGCAACCCGCTGGCTGCCCAGGGCCGTGCGGCCGCGCAGGCTGAGGTTGCGGTTGCGATAGCCGTCATCGTCCGGATCGTAGCCAAAGGAAACGTCGGGGTTGGTGGCCGAGAATCCGCTCAGGCGCTGGTAGCCCGCAGTGAGGCCCAGGCCATGGTCGGCGTCGCCCCAGCCGCTGGCCACGCTGGCGCCAGCCCGGCCATAGCTGCCGGCGGTGAGCCGGGCCGAGGGCGTGGACGGGTCGCGGGTGAAAATATGGATGACGCCGCCGATGGCGTCCGAGCCCCAGAAGGCGGCGCGCGGGCCGCGGACGATTTCGATGCGCTCGATCTGCTCCAGCGGCAGGTGCGCGAAGTCGAACACGCCCTGGCCGGTGGACCCCACGCGGATGCCGTCGATCAGCACCAGACTGTGGTTGGAGTTGCCGCCGCGCAGAAACACGGTGCTGGCGCTACCCGGGCCGCCGGTGCGGGCGATATCCACGCCCACCTGGCGGCCGAGCAGGTCGATCAGGTCCGGCGCTTGGCTGGCCTCGATGTCGGCGCGGCTGATCACCGTGACCGAGGCAAGGGCCTGGTCCAAGGGCCGCGCGACGCGATTGGAGGTGACCTGGACGGTGTCCAGGGTGGTGGCATCCTGGGCCATCACGGCCGGGGACAGGCAAAGCGAGATCGCCGCGCACAGCGCGGTGTTTCGGACAACGGTATTCAATGGATATCTCCTGGAACGCTCACCCGCGGATCAAAAAGCGCGCGGCGGGGGGTTCGGGGAAACGCAGTGGCCGGAAAACGAGCGCAGGCCATGACGCCGCCCCGCTGCCCTCCGCAACGTGCCGTGATGGCCGTCCGGAATACTCCGACGGCCAGGCTCCAGGTCGGTCTCCGGGCTTGCCAGTGCCGCGGGCCCGAGGGCACCGCTGCGGCCTTCCGCCTTCCCATGCCCAAAGGCACAGTGGCTTGCTGGAAGGGTGACCTGGCCTACCGTTGCGGGGGCAGCGCCGGAATTGGACCGGCTTCCCAAACACCTGGGGCGCGTGAAGTGTAATTCACGCGGGGGTCACTCGTCGCGGTCGGCGTCCAGGCCCAACAGTTCGCCGTCGTGGCCGGCCTGCAGGCGCAGGCGGATGGGCCGGCAGCAAACCGGGCAGTCTTCCACGTAGTCCGCGTCGCCGGCCGAGGCGTCGGCCAGGGCTTGGAAGCGTTCGCCGCAGTGCGGGCAGGTGATCTGGATTTCATCGAGCATCTTTGGAGAATGCGCTCGCTCGTGCCGCGGCCGCGTGAGGGTGGTTCAGCTTTTCAGGAACAGGCTGATCACGTCGTTGGTGAAGCGGCGGCCCAGTTCGGTGGGGCGCAGGTGTTCGCCGTCTTGTTCCAGCCAGCCGCGGTCGCGGGCGTGGGCCAACTCCTCGGCGATGCTGGCCCGGTCCAGGCCGGTGCGCGCCTCGAAATCCGCCAGCCGGAAGCCCTCGACCAGGCGCAGGGCATTGAGCATGTAGTCGAACGGCCGCTGGGCCGAACCGATCCGTTCATCGCCGCCAATGCCCTCCGGCGTGCCGGCCTGCGCCAGGTAATCGCGCGGATTCTTGGGCTTCCACCGCCGCAGGATCTCGCCGCTGGCGCCCGAACTGATCTTGCCGTGGGCGCCGGCGCCGATGCCCAGGTAGTCGCCGTAGCGCCAATAGTTCAGGTTGTGCGCGCACTGACGTCCGGCCTGCGCGTAGGCCGAAACTTCGTACTGGGCATAGCCCGCAGCCGCCATGCGCTCGATGCACTGTTCCTGGATTTCCCAGGCGCTGTCCTCATCGGGCAGGCCCGCCGGCGGCAGGGCGGCGAAGGCGGTGTTGGGTTCCAGCGTGAGCTGGTAGTGCGACAGGTGCGCGGGCTGCAGGGCAATGGCGCGCTCCACGTCGTGCAGGGCCATGGCCAGGTCCTGGCCGGGCAGGGCGTACATCAGGTCCAGGTTGAGGTTGTCGTAGCCCGCGTCCTGCGCCAGCTTCACCGCGCGCTCGGCCTGGCCGCTGTCGTGGATACGGCCCAGGCGCTGCAGGCAGCCGTCGTCGAAACTCTGGACGCCGAAGCTGATGCGGTTGATGCCGGCGCTGCGATAGCCCTCGAAGCGGCCGTGCTCGGCGGTGCCCGGGTTGCACTCCATGGTGATTTCCGCCGAGGGTGCGAACCGCAATCGCGCCGCACACGCATCCAGGATGGCGCCCATGGCCTCGGGCGCGAACAGGCTGGGCGTGCCGCCGCCGAAGAACACGCTGTGCACCGTGCGGCCCCAGACCAAGGGAAGGTCTTGTTCCAAATCGCGCACCAGCGCCGCCACGTAGGCGTCTACCGGCAGCGCGCCGGTCTGGCCATGCGAGTTGAAGTCGCAGTACGGGCATTTTTTCACGCACCACGGGATGTGGATGTACAGCGACAGCGGCGGTGGGATGAGCGCGGACACAGTTCGGACAGGCGCTCGCGCAACTGCGCCAAGGCGCGCCCGCGGTGGCTGATGCGGTGCTTGAGTGCGGGTTCGAGTTCGGCGGCGGAAACGCCATGCGCAGGTACGTAGAACACCGGGTCGTAGCCGAAACCACCGCTGCCTTGCGGCGCATCCAGCACGCTGCCCGGCCACAGGCCTTCGGCCACCAGCGGCTGTGGGTCGTGGGCGTGGCGCAGCAGCACCAGCACGCAGTAGAAATGCGCGCGGCGCTGTTCGGCGGCAAGCCCCGCCATGTCGGCCAGCAGCTTGGCGTTGTTGGCCTGGTTGTTGCCGTGTTCGCCGGCGTAGCGTGCGCTGTAGAGCCCCGGCGCGCCGCCCAAAGCGTCCACCACCAGGCCCGAGTCATCCGCCAGCGCCGGCAGGCCGGTGGCAGCGCTGGCGTGGCGGGCCTTGATCAGCGCGTTCTCAAGGAAGGTAAGGCCATCCTCTACCGCATCACTGACGCCCAGTTCGCCCTGGGTGACCAGAGTGAAGCCGGCGCCGGCGAGTAGCGGCTGCAGCTCGTCGAGCTTGCCGCGGTTGGAGGTGGCCAGGACCAGCTTGCGCATCGCGGTCAGCTAGCCAGCGCCTCGCGTTGGGCGACGATCAGTTCGTCCACGCCCTTGGCGGCAAGGACCAGCAGCGAATCGAGCTCCTCGCGGCGGAAGGCGTGGCCCTCGGCCGTGCCCTGCAGTTCGATGAAACCGCCGCCATCGTTCATCACCACGTTCATGTCGGTGTCGCAGCTGCTGTCTTCGCGGTAATCCAGGTCCAGCACCGGCAGGCCTTGGTATATGCCCACCGAAACCGCAGCCACGGCGCCCAGGATGGGGTCGCGGCTGATGTCGCCGCGGGCCTTGAGCCAGGCCACCGCGTCGCACAGCGCCAC
>JANNQY010000348.1:0-5632 GCA_031400995.1 Lysobacteraceae bacterium | reverse complement strand
ACATCGGCGTGCGCTACGTGACCACCGACCAGACGTCCACCGGTTTCGCGGTGACCAGCGGCGTCCCGGTGCAAACCACGGTTACGCGCGATTACAGCGACACGCTGCCGTCGCTGAACCTGGTGTTCGACCTCAACTCCGACCTGCTGCTGCGCTTCGGCGCCGCCAAGGTTATGGCGCGCCCGGGCCTGGGCAACATCACGCCGGGCGTCACCGTCAGCGTCAGCGGTGGCAACCGGGTGGTCACCGGCGGCAACCCGCTGCTCAATCCCTACCGCGCCGACACCTACGACCTAGGCCTGGAGTGGTACTTCGCCGAGGAATCACTGCTGGGCGTCGGCTTGTTCTACAAGGACATCGATACCTTCGTGCAGACCTCGCGCGAGACCCGCCCGTTCAACACGTCGGGCTTGCCCGACAGTCTGCTAGTGGGCACCGGCGCGCTGCCGACCGATGACTTCCAGTTCAACATCCCCATCAACACCCCGGGCGGCCCGCTGCAGGGCGTCGAGCTCAGCTACCAGCAGCCGTTCTCGGGCCTGCCCAGCTTCTGGAGCAACTTCGGCGTCCAGGCCAACTACACCTACGTGGACTCCAAGATCCAGTACCTCACCTCCACCGGCCTGAATTCGCTGCGCACCGACCTGACCGGCCTGTCCAAGAACGCCTATAACGCCACTCTCTACTACGAAGGCGAGCGCTTCGGCGCGCGGGTGTCGGCTGCCAACCGCGACGACTACCTCACCGTGGTTCCGGGCCGCAACAACAACAACGTGGAAGGCACCAAGGGCACCACTACCATCGACGCCTCCGCGTCGTGGAAGTTCAACGAGCAGATCGAGTTCTCCATCGAGGGCCTGAACCTCACCGACGAGTACAACGACCAGTGGGTGGACTCGGTGGGCGACCGCCCGTCCGTGTACCACCACACCGGGCGCCAGTACTTCGTGGGCGTGCGCTACCAGTTCTGAGGCCGCCGTGGGCGGGAGGACCTCAGCGCAGCGGCTCGCGCCGCGGCAGTGGCTTGAGCGGCGCCATCGTCGCCAGGTCCCAGTCGGCAGGTACGAAGGCCTGGGACGTGGGCAGGTGGGTGGGATAACCGCCCACCTCGTCCTCGTGGTTGATGATGCGGCCGCGGCCTTCGATAACGTCGGCCACGATCCGGCGATCGATGTCGTCGCGGTCCCACGGCCGCGCGCCGGCATTGGCCACCACCGCATCCTGCACCTGCGCGGACGGCAACAGCCGCACACCGTAGGGCAAATCGGGCGCCGTTGGCATCAGCGTGAGCGCGATTGGCGCGGTGGTGTAGCGTCCCTGCTGCGGCAGCGGTTCGCCGATGCGGTCCACCGCCAAGTTGTCTTCGGCGAACAGCGCCATGTCGCCGCTGCCGCCGATCATGAAGAAGGCCAGGGATTCCGTGGACGGGCCGGCGCGCATCACGTTGCCACGCAGCACCATCTCGCCGGCGGAATAGGGCTCGCGGCCCAGCCATTCTTCCGCGATCAGGTTGTAGTGCACCGCGCGCTGGCCAGGGTTGTAGATCAGGTTGTTGAGCACCTGGCCGCGGGCGCCGCCCTTGAACAGCGGATTGCGCTCGTAGTTGTGCGCGTACAGGTTGCCCACGATCAGCACCTGGTTCACGTGGTCGTGGATCAGGCTGCCCTTGGAGTGCTCGCCCTTGGCGTGGGTGGCGTTGGCCAGGCCTTCGGCCAGCAGGTTGTTGCTGAAGGTGATGCGGCGCGACGCTTCGCGCATCCAGTCGCGCTCGGTTTCACCAGCAAAGCGGGTGCTGGAGGCCGACAGGTTTTCGTCGGTGGCCCAGGTGAGCGAGCAGTGGTCCACGATCACGTCGAAAGCGCCGCGCTGGGTGGTGATGGCGTCGAAATCCAGACCGGCGCGCGGCGCCAGCCCGGTGGTGCCGGGGCGGATGCGCAGGTGCTGCACCACCACGTCGTGGGTGGCCAGCACCAAGCCACCGCGGATGAGCGTGATGCCCGGCTGCGGTGCGGTCTGGCCGGCAATGGTGAGGAAGGGCTCGGTAATGCGCACCTCCTGCCGATCGAGGTCGATCACGCCGCCCACTTCGAACACGACGATCCGCGGGCCTGGCGTGGCCACGGCCTGCGCGAAGGAACCCGGGCCGCTGGCAGCCAAGGTGGTGACGCGCAGCACCTGGCCGCCACGGCCGCCGGGCGTGTGCGCGGCCCAGCCCTGGGCACCCGGGAAAGCGACGGCGTTCGCGGCCGATGCTTCGCGCGCCGACAGCAGCAAAAAAGCTACGGACAGAAGCAGACCGGCGGTGAGGTTCGCGCGCTCGATGGCGCGCCGGCCGCGCGAGGCGGCGGGGTCTTGCTTGGGCATGTCTGCCTCCCGGTTTGGACCGCAGCAACCGGAGCAGCATCCCCGGACGGCGGCCATGTTGTAAATGACACCGGTTTCCTCTATACCAATCATCGCCCGGCCGTGGCTAGTGCCGTCCGGGTCCCGCCGCCGATCCAGGCCAGGAGTTTCCCGTGAGTACAGGCAGTCCCCCGGGCGTTCCCGCCCCTGCGCAGGCCGTGGCCGCCCGCTTCGTGCACGCGCGCTTGGCCGGCCTGCCCCTGCCTGGCTACCCCGGCGAGCCGCCGGCGGACCTGGCGGCGGGCTACGCCATCCAGGATGCCGCCATCGCACTCTGGCCCGGCCGCGTGGCGGGATGGAAGGTGGGCTATATCTCGCCCGAGCGCCGCGACCGCTCCGGCGAAGACCGGCTGGTAGGGCCCATTTTCGCCGCCGCCGTCTGGCCGCAGGCTCCGGGCGCGGGCAATGAGGTACCGGTGTTCGTGGGCGGCTTCGCGGCCGTGGAGGCCGAGTACGTGTTCGTGCTGAGCGCGGATGCACCGGCCGCCAAGACCCACTGGACTGCCGAAGAAGCGCTGGCCTTGGTGAGCGCGCTGCACATCGGCATCGAGACCGCCGGCAGCCCATTGGCCACCATCAACGTGCTGGGGCCGGCCGTGGTGGTCTCGGATTTCGGCAACAACGCCGGGCTCGTGCTGGGTCCGGAGATTCCCGACTGGCGGAGACTGGACGAAGCCAGCTTGCGCTGCGAAACCTTCATTGACGGCGCGTCCGTCGGTCAGGGCGGCGCCGGTTCGGTGCCGGGCGGGCTCGGCGCTGCGCTGGCGTTCGCGCTGGGCCGCTGCGCGCGGCGCGGCTTCCCGCTGCGCGCCGGCACGCTTGTGACCACCGGGGCCGCCACCGGCATCCATGACATTCTCCCGGGGCAGCACGCGCGCATCGCTTTCCATCCCGGCGGCGAGCTGCAGTGCCGCGCCCTGCCCGCCACCGCCGCGCCCGGAATCACCACGCCGTGACCAACCGCCGTCGCTTCGTGTCCCAGCTCACCCTGGCCTGCGCCGGCGCGGCGCTGGCGCCGCGTGCGTTCGCGGCGGCCGCCGGCGGGCGGGTCCTCACCGCCACCGACGTGCACCCCAAGGACTACCCCACGGTGGCCGCGGTGCAGTGGCTGGGCGACACCCTGGCCGCGGAAACCGAAGGCCGCGTGCAGCTGCGCATTTATCCTTCCGGCCAGCTCGGCCGCGAATCGGACGCGGTGGACATGGCGCGCTTCGGCGCCATCGACATCACCCGGGTCTACACCGGCGCGCTGAACAATGCTTTCCCGCTGACCCAGGCGCTGGGCCTTCCGTATGTTTTCGATTCGGTACCGCACCTGCGGCGCGCGCTGGACGGCGACGTGGGCGCGCAGGTGCTGGCCGGGTTCGAAGCCCGCGGACTGGTGGGCCTGGCCCTCTACGACTGCGGCGCGCGCTGTTTCTACAACACCCAGCGGCCGCTGGTGGAGCCGGCCGACCTGCACGGCCTGAA
Organism: Lysobacteraceae bacterium; assembly: GCA_031400995.1. Classification (GTDB taxonomy): domain Bacteria; phylum Pseudomonadota; class Gammaproteobacteria; order Xanthomonadales; family Xanthomonadaceae; genus Arenimonas. Next base: position 1,759 of record JANNQY010000348.1, on the reverse strand, counting down.
GCTGCGGGTGCCTCCCTCGGACATCTTCATACGGCTGCTGCGCGAACTTGGCGCCAACCCGACGCCGCTCGCTTTCGGCGAAGTTTTTTCGGCGCTGGAAACGCGGCTGATCGACGGCGCCGAGAACAACATCCGCAGCTTCCACTCCAGCCGTCACTTCGAGGCCGCGCGCTACTGGTCGCAGACCGAACATTCGTATGCGCCTGACGTGCTGCTGATGTCGCAGCGCAGCTTCATGGCGCTGGCGCCGGATGATCGCGGGCGCCTGCGCCACGTTGCGCAGCGCTCGGTCGGGGTGATGCGCGCGGCGTGGGATGCCTCCGAAAGCGCGGCGCGCGAAGCGGTGGTTGCGGCCGGTGCGCGGATCAACGCTGCCAACATCCCGGCCTTCCGCGCCGCCGCCGAGCCCTTGTTGCGCGACTATCTGCGTGCACCCGCCCTGTCTGCCCTGCACCGTCGCATTCGCGACCTGGCCTGAGCCGTCCATGTCCGACACCATCAATACCCGCGCGTCCGTTCCGAAACCACAGTCCGGACTCGATCGCCTCGCGACACTGGCCATCGGCATCGCCGCCACCGCGCTGGTGGGCTTGGTGCTGGTGCAGGGCTGGCAGGTTTTCGCGCGCTACGTCCTCAACAGTTCGCCCAGCTGGACCGAGCCGGTGACCCTGCTGCTACTGAGCATCGCGATGAGCTTCGGCGCCGCCGCCGGCGTGCACGATGCCCGCCATTTCCGCTTCAACTTGCTGGCCGATGCGGTCGGACCGCGCCTGAAGCGGGCGATGGCCGCGCTGGGCGAAGCGGTGGTGCTGATGATCGGCGCCTGGCTGGCGGTGGGCGCGCTGTGGCTCTGGTGGGACGGCCTAGGCGTGCGCATGGCCGGCGCACCCCTGCCCCAAAGTAGCAACTTCCTGCCGCTGGGCCTGGGCGGTGCGCTGATGGTGGTGTTCGCCGCCCAGCGTCTCTGGCGCGCGCTGCGCGGCGGGGAGGGCTGAGCCATGGCCATCGCACTGCTGTTCCTGGCGTTCGCGCTGCTTCTGCTGGTGGGCGTTCCGGTGGGCTTCGCGCTGGCGGCGGCCGCGCTGGCAACGCTGATTTACCTCGACCTTCCCTCCATCGTCTTCGTGCAGCAGTTCGCGGCAGGCTTCGGCTCGGCCTCGCTGATCGCAATACCGCTGTTCATCTTTGCCGGTGAACTGATGATGCGCGGCGGTATTTCCGAACGGCTGATCAGCCTGGCGGCGGCGCTGGTGGGGCGCATGCGCGGCGGCCTGGGGCAGGTGAGCATCCTCTCGTCGCTGTTCTTCGGCGGCGTGTCGGGCTCGGCCATCGCCGACGTCTCGGCGGTGGGCGGTACCATGATTCCGCAAATGGTGAAGCGCGGCTACGACCGCGATTTCGCGGTCAATGTCAGCATCACCGCGGCGCTGGTGGCGCTGCTGGTGCCACCGTCGCACAACCTGATCTTGTTCTCGGCGGCGGCCGGCGGCGGCCTGTCCATCACCGACCTGTTCGCCGCCGGCATCGTGCCGGCGCTGCTGATGACTGCAGTGCTGATGGTCACGGCCTATCTGGTGGCGCGCCGCCGCGGCTACGGGGTGGAGCCGTTCCCCGGCTGGCAGGCGGTGCTGGTGCGCACGGTGGCGGCGCTGCCGGGGCTGGGCTTGGTGGCGCTGATCTTCGTGGGCATCCGCGCCGGTGTCTTCACCGCGGTGGAAAGCGCGGCGGTAGCCGTGGTGTACGCGCTCGGCGTCACTAC
>JANNQY010000347.1:0-8926 GCA_031400995.1 Lysobacteraceae bacterium | reverse complement strand
CGATGAAACGGGACGTAATTAATTGCCTCATGCGTTTGGGATTCACAAAATCTGGTGGTAGGCATCGAGTAAATATTGATGGCAATCTCATGGCGGTTAATTCATGGCTTGCTCCTATCTGTTAGGGCAGCGACGCATTCGGCGAAGGAATAAAAAAAGGCCGCACTGGGCGGCCTTTTTTCATTGCGACGCGGCTGGGATCAGCGCGCGTTGCGGGTCTCGCCGCCGCGGCCACGGCCACCGTCGCGGGCGCCGTCGCGCGGACCCTTGGGGCCGGCGTGGGCGTGGCGTTCGCCGTTGCCCACGTGCGGGCGACGGGCATGGCGCTGCGGCGGACGCTGGCCACCGGCCGGGCGGCCCGACGGTGCATCGTTGCCCATGCGGATGGGGCGGCTGGGCGAATAGCCCTCCACTTCCACCATCTCGATGTCGGCCTTGAGCACGCGCTGGATGGCGCGCAGCAGGCCGCCCTCGTCCGCGCTGACCAGCGAAATCGCTTCGCCGCTGGCGCCGGCGCGGCCGGTGCGGCCAATGCGGTGCACATAGTCCTCGGCCACCATCGGCAGATCGAAGTTGATCACCATCGGCAGCAGCGGGATGTCGAGGCCGCGGGCCGCGACATCAGTGGCGACCAGCACGCGAGCCTTGCCCGACTTGAAGTCACGCAGGGCCTTCAGGCGCTGGGCCTGGCTCTTGTTGCCGTGGATGGCCACCGAGTTGATGCCCGCGTTGTCCAGCTGCTCCGACAGGCGGTTGCAGCCGTGCTTGGTGCGGCCGAACACCAGCACCTGGTCCTGGTAGCGCTTGGACAGGATTTCCAGCAGCAGGTCGCGCTTGCGGCTGGCGTCCACCGGATGGACGATGTGGGTGACATTGGTGGCGACCGCGTTGCGCACCGACACCTGCACTTCCTTCGGGTCACGCAGGAATTCCATCGCCAGCTTCTTGATCGCGTCTTCGAAGGTCGCGGAGAACAGCAGGGTCTGGCGGCGCGACGGGATCTTGGCCATCACGCGCTTGATCGCGGGCAGGAAGCCCATGTCGAGCATGCGGTCGGCTTCGTCCAGCACCAGGATCTCCACGTGCGAGAGGTCCACGCTGCGGCGCTCGAGATGGTCGAGCAGGCGGCCGGGGGTGGCCACCAGGATGTCCACGCCGCGGCGCAGCGCGTCGATCTGCGGCTGCATGCCGGCGCCACCGTAAACAGTGGTGGTGGTCAGGCGCACGTGCTTGCCATAGGCGCGCAGGCTGTCGTGCACCTGCACGGCCAGCTCGCGGGTCGGGGTAAGGATGAGTGCGCGCGGCTTGCGCGGGCCGGATATCGGGCCCGCCTGGGCCAGGCGGTGCAGCAGGGGCAGCGCGAACGCAGCCGTCTTGCCGGTGCCGGTCTGGGCGCCGCCCATCAGGTCGTGGCCGGCCATGACCAGCGGGATCGCTTCGGCTTGGATCGGGGTGGGGATCGCATAGCCGAGTTCGGCAAGCGCACGGTTCAGCTCAGGCGCAAGCCCAAGGGTTTCAAAAGACATGGTGGTACTCCGTTGTGTAACCCGGAGCGTTCCCTGAAACCGCGCTGCGAGCTGGTGAAGCTGGTTTTACGGCAGGTTCCGGATTCGGACCTGACGGGTTTGCGCAGCGAAAGGCGTGCGGAGTGGGGCCAGACGCAGGACGAGCGAGCTCGAGACCTGGGTGGCGGGCATACCGGGGGAAAACGGTCAGCCGTGCAGCAAACAGGGCGAAGAGTACGGCAAATGCGGGTTTTGAGCCAGTCCGGGCGTGGGGACGGTGCATGTTCCGTTCAGGTCGCTAGAATCGCCGCAAGCCGCCTCCCGCGGCGGGGAGTCTCCGCATGAGCGGCGCGCAGCGTGAATTGACCTTCCGTTTCCTGGCCGAACCCACCGACGTGAACTACGGCGGCAAGGTGCACGGCGGCGCGGTTATGAAGTGGATCGACCAAGTGGGCTATGCCGCCGCGGTTGGCTGGAGCGGCCGCTACAGCGTCACGGTGGCGGTGGGCGGCATTCGGTTCGTCAGCCCCATTCGCATCTCCGACTTGGTCACGATCACCGCCAAGCTGGTGTACACCGGCACCAGCAGCATGCATTTCGCGGTGGATGTGCGCGCCCGCGACCCGATGCGTGACGACGGCGAACACCTGTGCACCCACTGCATGATCGTGTTCGTGGCAATGGATGCCTCGCAGGAAAAGTCGATGCCGGTGCCGCGTTGGGAGCCCGTGGACGACGACGACCGCCGGCTGGCCGAGTACGCGCTCAAAGTGATGGCCCTGAGCAAGGACATCGAGCACGCCGTCGCGCGCCTGCGGCCCGAATGAGCCTTGGGCTTCGCGCCACCCGCTGGCTTTGGCTGGGGCTGGCCTACGCAGCGCTGGCGCTGGGCGTGATTGGTATTTTCCTGCCGGGGCTGCCCACCACGCCGTTCGTACTGCTCGCCGCCTACGCCGCGGCCCGCGGCTCGGACACGCTGCACGCGTGGCTGCTCGGACACCGGCTGTACGGCCCGATGATCCGGGACTGGCAGGCCAGCGGCGCCGTCAGCCGGCGCGCAAAAACCTGGGCCTTGGGGAGCATGGCCGCCTGCGCCGTTATTTTTTTCCTGACTGCGCCGCGCTGGTGGATGGCTGCGCTGGGCAGCGCCATCATGGCCGTGGTCGGCGCCTGGCTGTGGCTTCGTCCCGAACCACCGCGCTAGTCCAGCACGCGCCGCGCGCCCGTGTAGTGCTGGCTCCAATAGGGTCCGTCCAGGCGGTCCAAGCGCACGGTGCCGCCGGTGCTGGGGGCGTGCACGAAGCGGCCTTCGCCGACATAGATGCCCACGTGGAAAACCGAGCCGCCGTTGGCAAACAGCACCAGGTCGCCGGACGCGAGGCGGTCGCGAGGCGGCGCGGTGGCCTCCACTCGGGCCAAGTCGCGGGTGGTGCGCGGCAGGTAAACGCGCGCGGCGTCCAGGAACACATAGCCCACCAAGCCGCTGCAGTCGAAGCCGCCCTCGGGCGTGTTGCCGCCCCATTTATAGGGTGTGCCCACCAGGCCCAGGGCGCGCATCAGCACGTCGTTGGCGCGGGCGGGATCGGCGGGGGCCACGTCCACGATACGCAGCGCCGGTGCCGGCGCCGACGGCCGGGTGGGCTCGGAGCCACAGCCGGCCAGCAGCGCCAGCAGCAGCGCCCAAGCTACGCTGGAAACTGGCGCCGAGCGGAAACGGCCGGGATAATGCGGGCTTTCTGTCACGGGCCCAGTCTGCCCGATCCCGCCGGTGGCGTCACCGGCACTTTTCCGGAATCTTCATGAAGATCGAAAACAACCGCGTCGTCCGCTTCCACTACACCGTCTCCGAGCCCGGCCAGCCGCCGGTGGAAAGCTCGCGTGATCGCGAACCGCTGGCCGTGCTCATGGGCCATGGCGGCATCATCCCCGGGCTGGAGGCGGCCATGATGGAGCGCAGCGCCGGCGAAAGTTTCCAGGCCACGGTGGCGTCCGACCAGGCCTATGGCGAACGCCGCGAAGGCCTGGCCCAGCGCGTGCCCAAGAAGCACTTCCGGGACGCCCGCCTGCAGCCTGGCCAGCAAGTGATGCTCAACACCTCGATGGGCCCGCGCGCCGTCACCGTCGTCAAAGTGGGCGGCACCGTGGTGGACGTGGACCTCAACCACCCGATGGCTGGGAAGACGCTGCAGTTCGACGTGGAGATCATCGAGGTGCGCGAGGCCCTGCCGGTGGAAATCGAGCATGGGCATGTGCACGGTGAGGGCGGTGCGGACCACTGAGTCCGCTCTGCTGCGAAGGGCATCGGGGCTGAAGCCCCTCCCACAGAAGGATTTCCACAAAGGCTCGGGGTTGCGGCTGTTCGGCGTCTTGCGCATCATCGGGCGAACCAGGCGGGGAGGCCAGGACATGATTGATTACACCGCGTTGTCGCCGGTGAGCGACGACGAACGCATCCAGGCGATGGATGTGCTGCGTGGCTTTGCGTTGCTGGGCATCCTGCTGATGAACATCGAGGGCATGGTGGGCCCGCTCAACAACGCCATTACCGGGCTGGATCCGGCGCTTACGGGCGCCGACCGCTGGGCCGATGCGCTGATCTACATTTTCGTGCAGGGCAAGTTCTACCCGCTGTTCTCGCTGCTGTTCGGCATGGGCTTCGCCGTGATGATGGCGCGCTCGGCCGCGGCTGGCCGGCCATTCGTGGCCATCTACACCCGGCGGGTGCTGGCGCTGCTGGTCATCGGCCTGGTGCACGCCATCGTGGTCTGGTCGGGCGATATCCTCACGTCCTACGCGATCATCGCCATGGTGTTGCTGGTTTTCTTCCGCAAGACCCCGCAGTCGCGCCTGCCCAAGTGGGCCATTTTCTGGATGCTGGTGCCGTCGCTTTTCATCGTGGCCATGGGCGCGCTGATGGAACTGCTGCAGCTGACGCCGGAGGGTCGCGCTGAAATGGTCAAGCTGACGGCCAGCAGCGAGGCCGCGAATGCCGCCTCGCTGGAGGCACAGCGCTTTGCCCAGGGCCAGGGCAGCTTCGCCGACGCGGTCATGCAGCGGATCGAAGACCTGAAAATGATGATGGGCTACCTGTTTTTCTGGGGCTGGCAGATCCTGGGACTGTTCCTGCTGGGCGCGTGGTTCGTGCGCAGCGGCGCCATCGCCCGGCCGTCGGCGTTTCCCGCGCTTTATTCCCGCCTGCGCTGGGTGGCCCTGCCGCTCGGGCTTGCCATGACCCTGCTTTCGTTCTGGCTGATGCCCGCCGCGTTCATGGGACCCGTGGGACTGCTGGACAGTGCTGCCGCCAGCCTGGCCATGCTGGGCGGCGTGCTGATGTGCCTGGGTTACCTGGCGTGGATAGTGCGCGGCCTGGAGTCGCCCGCGCTGGCGCCCAAGCTGGGCTGGCTGGCCCCTGCCGGCCGCATGGCGCTCACCAACTACCTGCTCCAGTCGCTGGTTTGCACCTGGATCTTTGCCGGCTATGGCCTGGGTTTGTTCGAACAGCTGCAGCGCGCCTGGCAGGTGCCGTTCGTGCTGGGCTTCTTCACGCTGCAGGTGCTGCTCAGCCACGCCTGGCTGTCGCGCTTCCAGTACGGCCCGATGGAGTGGCTGTGGCGCGCCGCCACCTACCTCAAGCTGCCCGAGTTCCGCCACTAGCCGGCCGTCTGGCCCGGCAGGCGCCGGGTAGAATGCCGGCATGAAGGAAGGCGACGTTGATGTACTGATCCTCGGGGGAGGCGTGATCGGCCTTTCCTGCGCGCACTATCTTCTGGCCGCCGGCCGCACGGTGCGCGTGCTGGAACAGGACCGCATCGGCAGCGGCGCGTCCTGGGGCAACTGCGGCACCCTCACGCCCAGCCATGCACCGCCACTGGCGGCGCCGGGCATGGTGGGGCAGGCCCTGCGCTGGATGCTCAGCCCCTCGGCGCCGCTTTATATCCCGCCGCGCTGGGACCCGGCGCTGATGCGCTGGCTGGTGACTGCCGCGGGCCGCTGCAACACCCGTGACTGGCGCGCCAGCGGGCTGGCCAAAGGCGCGCTGCTGCAGCTCTCGCGGGCGCTGGTGGAAGACCTGGTGTTTGGCAACGACCTGGACTGTGGCTTCGAGGCCAGCGGCTTCCACTATGTTTTCCGCAGCCAACGCGCGCTGGAGAAGCAGCTGCGCGACCTGCCGCTGCTGGCCGAGTTGGGCATCCAGGCGCAGGTGCTCGACGGCGCCGCACTGGCCGCCGATGAGCCGGCGCTGCTGCCGGGAATGGCCGGCGCCCTGCATTTTCCGGGCGACGCCCAGCTGCGTCCTGACCGCTACACCGCGGAGCTTGCGCGCCTGGTGCGCGCCGCCGGCGGCGTCATCCAGGAAGGCGTGCGCGTCACCGGCTTCGAGCGCGGCCGCCGTGGCATCGAGGCAGTGCAGACCACCGAAGGCCGCCAGAGTGGCGGCAAGGTGCTGCTGGCGCTGGGCGCGTGGTCGGCGGGGTTTGCCCGGATGCTCAACCTGCGGCTGCCGATCCAGCCGGGCAAGGGCTACTCGATCACCTTCGATCGTCCCGCGCTGGCGCCGCGCCGCCCGCTGGTGCTCAAGGAGCGCAGCGTCTGCGTCACGGCCTGGGACGACGGCTTCCGCCTGGGCAGCACCATGGAGTTCAGCGGCTACGACGCCAGCCTCAACCCGACCCGGCTGGCGGCGCTGGAGCGCGGCGCGGCCGAATACCTGCATTCACCCGGCGGCGGCGAACGCCGCGAAGCCTGGTGCGGCTGGCGGCCGATGTGCGTGGACGACCTGCCGCTGCTGGGCCGCGCGCCGGGCCACAGCAACCTGTGGCTGGCTACCGGCCACGGCATGATGGGCATGGGCATGAGCGCCGGCACGGGCCGGCTGCGGGCCGACCTGATGCTGGGGCGCGAACCGATGATCGATCCCGCGCCGTATGCGCCGGCGCGGTTCGCGGCATGAGCGAAATCACCGAAACCTACCGCCTGCATCGCGGCAGCCGGCCGCTGCTGGTGAGCCTGCCGCACGACGGCATCGCGTTGCCGCATGACATCGCGGCGCGCGTCACCCACGAAGCCCGCGGCGTGCCGGACACCGACTGGTTCGTGAGCCGGCTCTACGATTTCGCGCGGCACGCCGGCGCTTCGATGCTGGTGCCCAGCCACTCGCGCTACGTGGTGGACTTGAACCGGCCGCCCGACGATGTGTCGCTCTACCCAGGGCAAAACACCACGGGCCTTTGCCCCACGGTGCGCTTCAACGGGGAACCCATTTACCTGCCGGGCGAAGCGCCGAGCGCCGCCGAAGTGCTGGTGCGCGTGGAGCGCTATTGGCGCCCGTATCACGACGCTTTGGCTTCCGAGTTGGCGCGAATCAAACAAGCCCATGGTCGCGCGCTGCTCTGGGAGGGCCATTCCATCCGCAGCCAGGTGCCGTTTCTATTCGAGGGCACGCTGCCGGATTTCAACGTGGGAACGGCGGCAGGCGCCAGCTGCAGCGCATCGCTTCAAGCCAGGCTTGAGACGGTGCTCGGCGCGCAGCAGCACTACACGTGGGTGGCCAATGGCCGCTTCAAGGGTGGTTACATCACGCGGCACTACGGCCAACCGGGGCAGGGCGTGGAGGCGGTGCAGCTGGAGTTGGCGCAGAGCACCTACATGGACGAAGCCACCGGGCGCTATGACCCGGAGCGGGCTGCGCTACTTCTGCGAACACTGGAGCAGCTGCTGCAGGCTGCGCTGGGCTGAGTCTTTTTCCAACTCAGGGGCTGGCGGCCAAGGGTGAGGTTGGCCGGTGGCGGGGATCGTAAAAGCAGATCGCCTGTCCCGACTTCACTTGGTCGCCCCGGTTGCAGCTGGCCTCGCGGGCTGCGCGACCCTCGAAGCCCTGCAGACCCACCGTGGCCTGCGCGCCGCGGCTGTCGTCTACCGATGCGTACTGCATCGCGATCTCGTGGCTGCCGTGGTAAAGCACCGCCTGCGCTCGCAGCGGCGCGGTGCTGGGAATGGGGCCCGCCCGCTCGAAACCGTCCCACTCCACCACCGTGCAGGCTTCCGGAAGGCCGCTAGCGCTGCTTCGCGGGCACGTGGCGAAGTAGCTGTGGCGCACCTGGCCACCCGGCTGGGGCCGCAGGTCGTCGTGATAGACGTAGATTCGGTTCTGGCTGGCGGCGGCGTTGTCGGCCAACACAGGGAGCCCACAGTCGTTGCTGAAATCTGAGCCGTCTTCGCCGGCCAATGATTGCGCGGTGGCGAGGTAGCCATTGCCCGAGACCACCAGCGACTCGACCGGCGTCTGGTAGAACTCGAACGGGCGGGCCAGGGCCAGCAGCACCGCACCGTCATCCGTTGCCGCTGCGTCATGGCCGGTGGCCAGCGGCAGCCCGCGCCGTGACCGGTCCAAGGCGACGTAGTCGTAGCCGCAGCTGCCCGACGCGCTATTTCCGTCCAGCGCGTAGCCATAGACATCCGCGCTGCCGTTCGCCCGCTCGCGCGCCTGCAGCCCCACCGCCACGGCAGCGGCCAGCATCAGGCCCAGGAGCTGGAGCAGCAGGGTGGTTGGGTTGTACTCAGCGCGCGCCATGGGTAACTGACAAGCAGGAAGCGTGCCAACTACCATAGAGTCCGCGGGAGGCGCGCGGAACTGGCTTGCCTGGATAAAACTGCCGGCGGAGGGCGCATGCGCGCGCTGACGCGACGCGTCACATTCTTGGGCGCAGGGTCACACTTCCAGCGAGGCCAAGTCACCCTTGGCCTCCAGCCAGGCCTTGCGGTCACCGGCGCGCTTCTTGGCCAGCAGCATGTCCATCAGCCCCCGCGTGAGTTCGGCGTCGTCCACCGTGAGCTGCACCAGGCGCCGGGTGTCGGGGTGGATGGTGGATTCGCGCAGCTGCACCGGGTTCATTTCACCCAGGCCCTTGAAGCGGGTGACGTTGATCTGGCCGCGGATTTTCTCCTTCTCGATCCGGTCCAGCAGGATCCGCTTCTCTTCTTCGTCCAGCGCGTAGAACACCTGCTTGCCCACGTCCACCCGGAACAGCGGCGGCATGGCCACGAAGATGTTGCCGGCGCGCACCAGGGCCGGGAAGTGCTTCAGGAACAGGGCCGCAAGCAGGGTGGCGATGTGCAGGCCGTCGGAATCGGCGTCGGCCAGGATGATGACCTTGCCGTAGCGCAGGCCGTCGATGCGCTCCGAGCCCGGGTCGCAGCCGATCGCCACCGCGAGGTCGTGGACCTCGTTGGAGGCCAGCACGCCGCTCGATTCCACTTCCCAGGTGTTGAGGATCTTGCCGCGCAGGGGCAGGATGGCCTGTAAATCCTTGTCGCGTGCCTGCTTGGCCGAGCCGCCGGCCGAGTCGCCCTCGACCAGGATCAGCTCGGTGCGGTTGAGGTCGGTGGTAGCGCAGTCGGCGAGCTTGCCTGGCTGGGCCGGG
>JANNQY010000346.1:0-1998 GCA_031400995.1 Lysobacteraceae bacterium | reverse complement strand
CGACGTGTACAGCCCCTGCGCGCTGGGCGGCACCGTCAATGAAAACACCTTGCCGCGTTTGAAGGCCAAGATCATCTGCGGTGCGGCCAACAACCAGCTGGCCAATGACGAAATTGGTGCCGAAGTCGAGAAGCGCGGCATCTTGGGGTCGGCGTAATGATTCTGGCGCGAATTAGTACTCTGACCCCTGTTTTCCTGCTTTGGTGCCGTGATCAGTTGCCGCGCCGGCCCTGGAAGCGCGGGGCAGGGGCGCCCAGGTGCGGCAGCCGCAGCTTGCCGATGGCGGTGATGCGCTCTTCGGCCATGCGGTCGGCGGCTTTGTAGGTGGGGATGCCGTCGCGCTTGGAAATCTCGAAGATGCGGCCCAGGTTGTAGTAGATGGTGCGCATCATGCGCATGGCGCGCTCGCGGTTGTAGCCGTCGATTTCCAGCGACACGTTCATCAGGCCACCGGCGTTCACGGCATAGTCGGGGGCGTACAGGATGCCCTTTTTCTCCAGCTCCACGCCGATCTCGTCGTTGGCCAGCTGGTTGTTGGCCGCGCCGCAGATGATCTTGCACTTCAGGCGGGGCAGGGTGTTCACATTTACGGTGCCACCCAGCGCGGTGGGCGAATACACGTCGGCATCGACGTCGTAAATGTCGTCCAGGGCCACGGCCTCGCAGCCAAACTCGTCCACGGCGCGCTGCACCGAGTCCTTGTTGATGTCGGTGACGAACACCTTGGCGCCGCGCTCGCGCAGCAGCTTCACGAACTCCATGCCCACGTGGCCCACGCCCTGCACGGCGTAGCTGTAGTTGCCCACGTCCTCGTTGCCGTACTTCACCTGCAGCGAGGCCATCAGGCCCTGCAGGGTGCCGTAAGCGGTGAACGGCGAGGGATCGCCGGAGCCGCCGTGCACTTGGTGCACGCCGGTGACGAACTCGGTTTCGCGCAGCACGTACTCCATGTCGTTGACGTCGATACCGACGTCCTCGGCGGTGATGTAGCGGCCGCCCAGCGAGTTGACGAAGCGGCCGAAGGCGCGGAACAGCGCCTCGGACTTGTCCCGGTTCGGGTCGCCCCAGATCACCGCCTTGCCGCCACCCAGGTTCAGGCCCGACACCGCCGCCTTGTAGGTCATGCCGCGGCTCAGGCGCAGCACGTCGTTCAGCGCCTCGGCCTCGCTGGCGTAGGGCCACATGCGGGTGCCGCCCAAGGCCGGGCCCAGCACGGTGTTGTGGATGGCGATGATGGCCTTCAGGCCCGCGTCCTTGTTGTGGCAGAACACCACTTCCTCGTGGCCCGAGGTGGAGATGGTTTCGAAAATCATGGCTGGCTCCAGGACGGCGGCAAATAGCGCGGGCCTGCGGCTGTGCCGGCCTGCGTATTTACTTTAAGTAAACACCGCAAATTGTTGAATAAGATAGGTAATTAATACGAAGTGGCCGGCCTGTGCCAGCGCGGACGCGGCGTAGTGTAAAGCAAACGCTCTAGTCGGCGAGGGCGCTGGCAGCGTGCGCCCCGGTAGGGTCTGGCCGCTGTCTTTGCGAGGCTGCGTTTCCTTAACTTGCCTGGCAGCCTTGTCTCTCCCCGGAGGGCTGCCGGCCTCCAACCCTTGAGCAGGGTTTCTTGGGCGACCGCAGCGCGGTCGCCCTTTTTTTTGCCCGCCGGCGCCGGGCAAAGACGGCAGGCAGCAGCACAGGCGCCTCGGCCTGAAACACAATGAGCCTACGTTCTTAAATTAACAGCCAAGCCGAGCCCCCTATGCCCCTGCCGCTCGACACGTACCTGCGCCTGATGGTGGACGAAGACGCCTCCGACCTGTTCTTCAGCGCCGGCGCCCCGCCGTGCATGAAGGGCGATGGCCGCATCCGCCGCCTCAACGACCAGCCGCTGGACGGCGAGCAGATCCGCGCGCTGGCGTATTCCGCGATGAACGAGCGCGAGCGCGCCGAGTTCGAGGCCGAGTGGGAGATGAACCTGGGGCTCACCCGCCCGGGTATCGGCCGCTTCCG
>JANNQY010000345.1:0-10976 GCA_031400995.1 Lysobacteraceae bacterium | reverse complement strand
GACATATCGGAGTAGTCGTACCAGCCGTCTTCCCCACATGCGTGGGGGTGTTTCCTACACTGGCGGGCGGTGACAGTTTGGCTATTGGTCTTCCCCACATGCGTGGGGGTGTTTCTGTCCGGCTGGAAGTCCCGGCCAAGTGCCTGCCGTCTTCCCCACATGCGTGGGGGTGTTTCCGGCAGCCACTATTATTACGGCGGCGTGCGTTCGTCTTCCCCACATGCGTGGGGGTGTTTCCATCGCCAGCCAGTCCATCCTGATGGCGTGGATGTCTTCCCCACATGCGTGGGGGTGTTTCCCGCAGCCGGGACATGCGCCGGATGGTGGTTTCGTCTTCCCCACATGCGTGGGGGTGTTTCCAAGGTGCCGACGAAGGGCATCAACGAAAACATGCCTTCCCCACATGCGTGGGGGTGTTTCTGCTGTCAGCAGCTTGCCAATGAGCGTCCGGAAATGGGGGCAATCTTCGGCCTGCTTCGAGATTGGCGGAAGTGTCCGAGGAGTCCGGCTAGATCCTGACTTTGGCTGACGCGGGCGCTAGGGGTAGCCGCCTACCACTGGGGGCATTTGTGGGGGCATTTCTGATTGTGGAAATCTTAAAACCTTGTAAATAAAGCCTTTCAGAACCTAACGCGAGTCCTATCACCGGTACCAAGGAGTGGCCCGCGGCAACGCAGGCCCTCTGCAACTAGACGAAGGCGGGGCACTGTCCCCGCCTTTGCTTTTTCAGGCCACCGCGCTCACAGCCGCCCCAAGAAGCCGCCAATGGCCGGCCCGAACCGCGCAATGTCCACCAGGAAGGCGTCGTGGCCCTGGGGCGAGGGCAGGGGCAGGAACTCGGCGTCGGCGCCGCCGGCGCGCAGGCCGTCGGCCACCTGCTCCTGCTGCTGCAGGGGGAACAGGATGTCGGTGTGCACGCCGATGGACAGTGAGCGCGCCACGCGGATGTTCGCCAAGCCCTTGAGCACGTCGCCACCGCCGTACTCCGCGGTGTCGAACCAGTCCATGGACCGGCCCAGGTACAGGTAGCAGTTGGGGTCGAAGCTGCGCACGAAGCGCTGCGCGTGCGCCTCCAGGTAGCGCTCCACCTCGAACTCTTGCCCGAACGGGCCCTCGTCGCCGCGCATCTCGCCGTCCAGCTTCACCCGGCCGAAGCGGCCGTCCCACTCCATGGCCGAGCGGTAAGTGACCACCCCCAGCTTGCGGGCGATGCGCATGCCGTTCTCGGGATAGTGGTCGTCGTCGTAGCGGCCGTTGTTCCAGTTCGGATCCAGCCGGATCGCCTCGCGCTGCAGCGAGCGGATGGCGATGGAAAACGGCAGCGCCTGCGCGCTGCCCGAGACGTTGATGTGCGTGCGCGCGGCGGCTGGGTGCAGCAACAGATAGGCCAGCGCGGTCATACCGCCCATCGAATTGCCGATGACGCAGGCCAGCGTGTCGATGCCCAGCGACTGCACCACCACGTGCGCCGCGCGCGCGCCGTCCTCGATGGACAGGTCGGGAAAATCCAGGCGATACGGCTCGGCGGCGCCTGGCGCGACTGAGGCCGCGCCGGTCGAGCCCTTGCAGCTACCTAGCGAATTCACGCACACCACGAAAAACCGATCGGTGTCGATGGCCTTGCCCGGACCCAGCATCGCCTCCCACCAGCCGGGCTCGGGGTTGCCGGCATTGGCCGCGGCATGGGCATTGGGCGACAGCCCGGTGAGAATCAGCACGGCGTTGTCGCGCGCGGGGTTGAGTTCGCCCCAGGTTTCGTAGGCCATCCGCGCCCCAAGCAGCGCGCCGCCGCGCTTGAACGCGAAGGGCGAGGGCAGGTCCACGAAGCGCGTGCCCGGCGGGATGGATTCGGTCACGGGTGCACGCGATCGATGAGCAGGGTGACGCGTTGCCCGGCGCGAACGTCCACACGCTGCGGCTCGGCCTCGAAGTCACCAGTGACCGCCGCCGCGTCGCCGGTGCGGCTGATGCGCGCCATCAAACTCACCTGCGCCTGCTGTGAAAGCTTCTGCGCCGGCATCAGGCCATCGGCATCGGAAAGCTGCACCTGGATCGGGAAGCCCTCCGCCGGCAGGCGTTTCACCGCGACCGGCAAGCCGCCGCCTTCCACTGTGCGCGCAAAAACATAGAGCGCGGCGCCGGGGGCCAGCTGCGCTGCCAACGCTGGCGACAGCTCCACCGTGACGTCCAGCGTCGGCCCCGACGCAGCCGGCGGCGATTCAGTAGCGGCGGGGGCGGGCGGCATTCCGGCCAGTTCACGGGCGGCGGCGATTTGTGGCGCCAGCGCCTGCGCCGCGGCGGGATCCAGCTGCGGCAGCAGCCGCTCCCAAAGCGCCACGGCCTCGGCTGGTTGTCCGGACTGCCGCCGAATCGCGCCCAGTGTCAGCAGGCCGCGCTGGTTCATGGGCTGCGCTGCCAGCGCCCGCTCCAGCAGCGCGCCCGCCGAAGCCGGGAATGGGCCACCGTCCGCCGCGCGCATTTGCGCGTCGGCATATTCCACCATTAGTTCCGGCTCGTCGGGCAGCAGCGCATGGGCTTTGGCGAAGGCATCCCGCGCCGCGATCCACTGCTGTTGCGCCATGCGGCTGCGGCCCAGAAGCACCCAGCCCTCCACGCTGCCGGGCTCACGCACCAGGCGCCGCTCCAGCTGCGCGATGGCCTCTTCCAGCGTGGTGGCTTGGGCCACGTTGCGCGGGTCCAGGGCATCGGGTGTGCCCACCAGCACATAAACGCCCGCCGTGCCGCCGGCCAGCAGCAGCACCAGCGCGAGCGCGGTGCCGCGGGATCCGCGCCAGAGCCCCGGCAGCACCCATGCCAGCGCCAACAGCAGCAGGCCCAACGCGGCAAGCACGAAACCGATCATCACCACTCCTGGCTGTCTTGCGATGGCGCCTCGGCCGGAGCGCCCGCGGCGCGCCGCCGCACCACCACCGCGAGCACCGTCGCACCGCCCAGCAGCAGTAGCGCCGGGCCGAACCACAGCAGCCAGGTGCTGGGCCGCAGCGGCGGGCTGTAAAGCACGAAGTCGCTGTAGCGAGCCACCAGGTAGTCCTTGATCTCGCGGTCGGACTTGCCCTCGCGCATCAGCGCCAGCACCTGCAGCCGCAGGTCATGGGCAATCTGCGCGTTGGAGTCAGCCAGCGACTGGTTCTGGCACATGACGCAGCGCAGTTCTGCACTGAGCGCGCGGAAGCGGCTTTCCTCGGCCGCATCCTTGAATTGGATGGGCTCCATGGCGGCCACCGACAGCGACGCCAGCATCAGCAGCGCGAACAGCGCGCGCCTCACGGCAGCGACTCCAGCGCCGGCAGCAGCTGCTGCTGCACCACCTCGGGCGTCACCGGGCCCACGTACTTCCAGCGCACGATGCCCTGCGCGTCCACCAGGAAGGTTTCCGGCGCGCCATAGATGCCCCAGTCCAGCGCCGCCAGGCCGGGTTCGTCGGCAACCACCACGGAATACGGGTTGCCGAACTGCTCGAGCCAGCGCTGCGCGTCGGCGGGCGCATCCTTGTAGTCGTAGCCCACCACCTTGATGCGGCCGCTGGCCGCCAGCTCGGTGATCACCGGGTGCTCGTCCCGGCAGGCCGGGCACCAGCTGCCCCAGACGTTCAGCAGATAAGGCTCCCCTTGAAGGTCCTGGCCGCTTAGCGTGCGCCCGGGCTCGCCCAGCACCGGCAGCGTGAACTCCGGGGCCGCCTTGCCAATCAGGGGCGAAACGATGGCGCTGGTGTCCTTTCCGGAATTCATCCGCACGCCCGCGGCCAGCAGCGCCGCCAGCGCCAGAAATGCCAGCAGTGGCAGCAGGCGCTGGATCAAGGCGCTGCCACCGGGCGCCGGAAGCGCGCGTCCAGGGTCACCGTGAATCCGCCCAGCGCCATCATCAGCGCGCCAAGCCAGATCAGCCGGATGAAGGGCTTCACGTACAGCCGCAGCGCCCAGCTGCCGTCCGCCCCCAGCGGCTCGCCCAGCGCCACGTAAAGATCGCGGCTGAGCGCGCCGTCCAGCGCCGCTTCGGTCATGTTCTGGCCGCCGGCGGTGTAGGTGCGTTTTTCCGGATGCAGCACCGCGATCTCGCGGCCGCCGCGCTCGACGCGCACGGTGCCGCGATCGGCCATGTAGTTCGGGCCAGCGTGTTTTTCCACGCCATCAAAATGAAAATCGTAGCCGCGCAGTTCGAACGACTGCCCGGCCCGCGCGGCCACATCGCGCTCGATACTGGTGGATTCGGTGAGGAACACACCGGCCACGAACACTGCGACGCCGGCGTGCGCTATCACCATGCCGATCATTTCGGCGGTGAACTTGCTGCCCTTGGCCCGTTGACGCTGCCAGACGAAACGCGCCGTGCCGCCCAGGATCCAGACGGCCGCGGCAATGCCGGCTGCCGTCTTGGCGGTGCCGTGCGGCCAGGCAAAGAACGCCGCCACGCCCGCGACGACCGCCAGGGCCGCCCAAGGCGCCAGCCAGCGCATCGGCTGCGACAGGTCTTCGCGCTGCCAGCGCGTGAGCGGCCCCCACGGCAGCAGCGCCACCAGCGGCGCCATCAGCACGATGAATAGCACCCCGAAGTAGGGCGGCCCCACCGAAATCTTGCCCATGCCCAGGGCGTCGGCGAGCAGCGGGTAAAGCGTACCCAGCAGGATCATTGCCGCCGCGGCGACGAGCAGCAGGTTGTTGGCCAACAGCAGGGTTTCACGAGACGAGGCGGCGAAAGGCGCGCCGGGTTCGTCGCGCGGCGCCCGTAGCGCGAACAGCAGCAGCGAACCACCTACCACCACCGCCAGCAGCACGAGGATGAAAACGCCGCGCGCCGGATCAGAGGCGAAGGCATGCACCGAAGTGATGGCGCCCGAGCGCACCAGGAAGGTGCCCAACAGCGACAGCGAAAATGCCGCGATGGCCAGCAGCAGGGTCCAGGCGCGGAAGCTGCCGCGTTTTTCAGTGACCGCCTGCGAGTGGATCAGTGCCGTGCCCACCAGCCAGGGCATGAAGCTGGCGTTCTCCACCGGGTCCCAGAACCACCAGCCGCCCCAGCCCAGTTCGTAGTAGGCCCAGAAGCTGCCCAGGGCGATGCCCAGGGTCAGCGTCGCCCAGGCCACGTTGGTCCATGGCCGCGACCAGCGCACCCACTGGGCATTGACGTTGCCTTCGATCAATGCCGCCACCGCGAATGCGAACGCCACCGCGAAACCGACGTAGCCGATGTAGAGCAGGGGCGGGTGGAAGATCATGCCCGGGTCCTGCAGCAGCGGGTTCATGTCGCGGCCCTCCGCCGCACCCGGAAGCAGCCGCTCGAACGGATTCGAGGTGAACACGGTGAAGGCGAGGAAACCCACGCTCACCATGCCCAGCACCGACAGCACCCGGGCCAGCACCGGCAGCGGCAGCGAGCGCGAGAAGCGCGCCACCGCGGCCACCCAGATCACCAGGAACAGGATCCACAGCAGCAGCGAGCCCTCGTGCGCGCTCCACACCGCGGTGAACTGGTAGACCCGCGGCAGCAGCGAATTGGAGTTGTTGGCGACATAGGCCACCGAAAAATCATGCTGCAGGAAGGCCCAAGTCAGCAGGCCGTAAGACACCGCCACGGTGAACAGCAGCGCATAGGCCAGCGGCCGCGCCGTGGCCATCCACGCCACGCGGCCGCGCTGCGCGCCCAGCAGCGGCAGCGCCGAAAGCGCCAGGGCCAGCATCAAGGCCAGCACCAAGCTCACCAATCCAAGTTCCGGCAGCACTCAGTACGCTCCTGGTTGGGTGCCGGCAGGTTCCGCGGGCACTTGGTGCTTGACGTGCGCCTTGCCCATGGCCTCTGCCACCTCGCGCGGCATGTAGGCCTCGTCGTGTTTTGCCAGCACTTGGGTGGCGATGAACTGATCGCCCTCGCGGCGGCCGGTGACGATCACTGCCTGGTTCTCGCGAAACAGGTCGGGCAGGATGCCTTCGAAATTCGCGGTCATCACCGCGTCGCCATCGGTGACGCCAAAGCGCA
Organism: Lysobacteraceae bacterium; assembly: GCA_031400995.1. Lineage (GTDB taxonomy): Bacteria > Pseudomonadota > Gammaproteobacteria > Xanthomonadales > Xanthomonadaceae > Arenimonas. The sequence goes on along the minus strand of JANNQY010000345.1, from coordinate 4,985 downwards.
CCTTCAGCGTGCCTGGATCGCGCTGCAGGCTGCCCTTGGCGACCATGCCGCCAAGCCGGAACACCGATTGGTCGGCGGCTGCGCCTGCGTAGACCTGGCTGGGCGTGTAGAGGTAGGTGATGTTCTCTCGCAGCGCCAAGCTCACCAGCACGGCGGCGATGCCCGCGGCCAGCAGCAGGGCGAAGACAAGCAGCAGGCGCCGGCGGCGGGTCGGGTTCATGCCTGCGGGTCCGCTGAGCGTGCCAGGGAGCGCTGCGCACGCAGCACGATGGCGCGGCGCACGCGCGCCAGGCGCAGGCGCGGCACCAGGAAATCCCAGGCCAGGAAGGCAGCAAACACGGCATAGGCCGCCAGCACGTACTCGCGATAGCTCACGGCGGCGCCCCCGCGGCGGCGTGCGCCCAATCCTTGCCGGCTTCGCGCTCGAGGTTGTCCACCCGCGCGCGCTGAAGCAGCGAGCCGACGAACCAGAACTTGGTGGCCAGCACCATCACCCACAGCGGCCACATCATTGACGCGTCCATCGTGGATTCGCCAAACAGCTTGATAGTGGCGCCCTGGTGCAGCGAGTTCCACCACTCCACCGAGTAGCGGATCACCGGCAGCAGCACCACGCCGACGATGGCCAGGAAGCCGGCGGCGCGGGCCGCGGCGCGGCGGTCCTCGATGGCCGCGTTCAGGCCGATCACGCCCAGGTAAAGGAACAGCAGCACCAATTCAGACGTCAGCCGCGGGTCCCAGTCCCACCACGTGCCCCACATGGGCTTGCCCCAGATGGAGCCGGTGGCCAGGGTGACCGCGGTGAACAGCGCACCAATGGGCGCGCAGGCCATTGCCAGCACTTCGCACAGCTTGATGCGCCACACCAGTGCGATGGCGGCGTACACGGCCATGAGCGCGTAGACGAACAGGCTCATCCAGGCGCTGGGCACGTGGATGTAAAGGATGCGGAAGCTGTCGCCCTGCTGGTAGTCGGCCGGCACCACGAACAGGGCGCCATACAGACCCACGGCCATCCCCACCAGCGCCAACGCGAATGCCGCCGGCACCCAGCGCGCGGCGAAGCGGTCGAAGTTGGGCGGGGAGCCCAGTTGGTGCAGCCACAGCAGGGCGGGATTCAAGGCGATCTCAGCTCAAGGCAATACGGATTGCCGCGGCGGCGGCAAGGGGGGCAAGCACCAGGGCAAGGGCCAGTCCGGCCCCCAGCATCAGCAGCGCGCCAAGCCAGGAATCCAGGCCCTGCGCCGCGGCCATCACGCTGCCCGCCCCGAACACCAGCACGGGCAGGAACAAGGGCAGCGCCAACAGTGCCAAAAGCATACCAGAGCGGCGTATTCCCACCGTCAACGCCGCCACTACCGCGCCCAGCAGGCACAGCAGCGGCGTGCCCAGCAGCAGCGAGACCATCAGCACCGGCAGCAGGTTTGCCGGCAAGTACAGCAGTTGGGCCAGCAGTGGTGTCGCAAACACCAGCGGCATCGCACTGGTGAGCCAATGCACGCCCACCCGCACCGCCAGTAGCCACGCCAGCGGCACCGGCGCCAGCAGCATTTGTTCCAGGCTGCCGTCTTCCACGTCGCTGCGGTAGAGCGCATCCAGGGTGAGCAGGCCCGAGAGCAGCACGGCCACCCAAATCACGCCCGGCGCCATCCGCGCCAACAGCGCTGGATCGGTGCCCACGGCCAGCGGGAACAGCACTACCACCATCAGCGCGAACAGCAGCGGCTGCGCGGCATCGCCCCGGCGGGCCCACACCAGCCGCAAGTCGCGATTGGCCTGCGCGCGCGCTGCCGCCAGCAGGGTGGGCGCTGTCATGCCGGCCTCCGGGCCGGTGCCAAGGACAGGGTGCGCACCGGCACTGGCGGCGCGGCATAGGCCCCGTGGGTGGTCAGCAGGGCCGCGCCACCGCTGGACAGATGACCCTGCAGCAGGCGGTTGACCAGCGCGATGCCGTCCAAGTCCAGGTTCGCGTAAGGCTCATCCAGCAGCCACAGGGGTGCTGCCTGCAATGTGAGCCGAGCCAGCGCCAGGCGCTTGTTCTGGCCGGCCGACAGGCGCCGTGCGGGAGTGTCTTCATGGCCGGCCAAACCCACCTGGGCCAGTGCGGCGCTGACGCTGGCCCGGCGGTCGCCGCCCTGCAAAGCCAAAGTGAACGCCAGATTTTCTTCGGCGCCCAGGTCGGCCTTGTGCCCATTCAGGTGGCCCACGTAGGCACTGCCCCGGGCGAGGTGGCTGCGGTCCACCGGCCGGCCTTGCAGCTTTACCGTACCGGCGCCGGCCGGCAGCAACCCCGCCAGTACCCGCAGGAGCGTGGTCTTGCCGGCGCCATTGCCACCCAATACCAGCAGCGCCTCGCCGGCTCCCAGCTCCAAATCCAGGGGTCCAAAGACCGGCTCGTCGTTGCGTGCAAAGCTCAGCCCGCGGGCCTCCAGCAGCAGCAGTTCAGATGAATTCGGGACTTTGGTCACAGTTGTCATGCTATCGAGTCGAGTAAACCGGTGTCCATGGTGCTTATTGTCACCAATTGGCGATCTAATTGCCCATTGCGTTCGCGATCGTGGCTTGACGTTCTCAAGCCGGATCCGGAACTTGTCGAGGCGGCGCATTGTGATTGATGCCTGAGTGCGTGAGAATCACGCCGCAAACCCTAATCTTTTTCAGGAAACACGCCCAATGCGCGCGACCCCCCTAATGCTTGCCATTGCCCTCGGTCTTGGCCTACAGGCCACCAGCAGCGACGCAGCCTCGCCGTCGCGCGAAGCCGTCGCCCACGCTGAAGGCCTCAACATGTACATCGTCGTTTTCGACGAGCCGGCCGCAGCGCGTTTCCGCGGCTTCAGCGTCAGCGACAAGCAGCGCCCCAAGCTAGCGGCCACCAGCGCCGTCGCCACCGGCGCGCGCAGGTACAACGCACGCAGCGTCGAGGCGATTGCCTATGTCGACTACCTCGATGAGCTGCGCCGGGTTCGCCTGAACGATGCCGCTGTGCGCCTCGGCCGCCCGCTCGACCCGCGCTTCGTGTACACCCATGCCATGAACGGTATCGCCATCAAGCTCACGGCGGCCGAAGCCAACGTGATGGCCAGCCTGCCGGGCGTGCGCACGGTGGCGCCGGACTTCAAGCGCTATCTGCAGACCGACCGCGGCCCGCAGTGGATCAAGGCCGACCTGGTCTGGAACGGCACCGCCACTGGCACGCAAAACCGCGGCGAAGGCGCGGTCGTCGGCGTGATCGACACCGGCATCAACCGCACCCATGTGTCGTTCGTGGGTACCGGCATCAGCAACCCCCTTGGCAGCTTGAAGGGCTACTGCGTCACCAACCCGTCCGCCTGCAACACCAAGCTGATCGGCCTGTGGGATTTCACGGTGGGCGCGGGCAACACCTCCGACCCAGTCGATACCGACGGCCACGGCACCCACACCGCCAGCACGGCGGCGGGCAATTCCTTCGTCCGTGGCGGCGCCACCTACAGCGGCGTGGCTCCGCGCTCCAACATCATCGCCTACAAGGCCTGCCCGACGGAGAGCTGCGATGGCAGTGCCCTTGTGGCCTCCATCAACCAAGCCGTGGCGGATGGCGTGGATGTCATCAACTACTCCATCGGCAGCGGCCCCTCCGACCCGTGGATCGCCATCGGCGGCGCGATCAATGACGACGGCGAGGCCTTCCTGGCTGCCCGCGAGGCCGGCATCGTGGTGGCTGCGGCGGCTGGCAACGACGGCCCCTCCCCGGGCACGCACGGCAACCCCGCCAACGCGCCGTGGTTGATCGGCGTCGCGGCCGCTTCGCATAACCGCAGCGGTCCCGGCGACCAACTGGCCTCTTTCAGCGGCCGCGGTCCGGTAACGCCGCTTGGCGTGATCAAGCCGGACGTCACGGCGCCGGGCCGTTCCATCATCGCCGCTGGCATTGCGGCCGGCGATACCTCCAGCATTGCCACGCTCAGCGGCACCTCCATGGCCACACCGCACGTGGCCGGTGCCGCGGCGCTGGTTTTCTCGGTCAATCCCAGCCACGGCGCCGACGAAGTGATCTCGGCGCTGCAGCTCACCGCGCGCAACTCCGTCACCGAGCTTGGCGTTCCGGCAACGCCTCACCAGCAGGGAGCGGGCACCATCGACGCGTCGCTCGCGGTGAGGGCCGGCCTTTACCTCGATGTGCCGGCAGGCGCTTTCAGCGTGCCGCGAGCCAATCCCTACACCGGCGGTGCGCAGAACCTCAACCTGCCCAGCCTGGGTCACGGCGCCTGCTTTCGCACCTGCACCCTGGACCGCACGTTCAAGTTGATGCCCGGCGCGGCGGCTGCGGGCTACACCATCAGCACCTCGGTGACGGCCGGTGCCACGCTCACGCCCAGCGTCACCTCGTTCACCAGCGGCGCCGCTGGCCAGTTGGTCACCTTCACTGCAAATGTCGACAGCGCTGCCCTGGCGGGCAAGTGGGTGTACGGGACGGTTACCCTCACCAACACCTCCGGCGATGGCCGTCCCAACCTCAAGCTGCCGGTTGCCATCTACGCCTCGCCGTTCGCCGACCAGGCTTCCGAGAACAATCTGGCGCAGATCACCCGCACGGTGAGCAAGGAGCGCGACTTCCTCGACGTGGATGTAAGTGGCCTGGTGCCACTGGCCAACGCACGCTTCGTCAGCACCAACCTCTTCGCGCCGGTGTCCACCACCCAGGCTATTGCCCTGGATCCGACCCAGGACGATGCGTACGACAACGTCAATTCCAACCTCGTGCGCATTATCACGGTGCCCGCGGGCAACCCCAGCGTGGCCACCCGCATCCGCGTCACCACGCGCGCGGCCAGCCCTGACATCGACCTGTTCGTGGGCCGTGACTTGGACAACGACGGCCAGCCTGATGAGGGCGAGGAAAATTGCCGATCGGCGTCCTCGCTGTCGAATGAAGTTTGCGAGCTGACCGTCGCCAGTGAGCCCGGACCCATCAACTACTGGGTAATGGTGCAGAACTACAG
>JANNQY010000344.1:0-4618 GCA_031400995.1 Lysobacteraceae bacterium | reverse complement strand
ACTCGTAGGAGGGACTTCAGTCCCGATGCCCCCTCCCTTGTAGGAGGGACTTCAGTCCCGATGCTCTCGGCCAAAAGCTATCGGGACTGAAGTCCCTCCTACAAGGGAGGGGGCATCGGGACTGAAGTCCCTCCTACGAGTAGCGGGTCAGTTGCCTTCGTACTGCGAGGCGTCTTCGGCTTCGGCGTGGTTGCCAAGATACGGCGCAGCGAAGCCCGCGATGGCGAACAGCGCCATAGCAATCATCAGCAGCAGCGTCAGCAGCGTGCCGACGAACCGGCCCGGGCTGGCGCCCGACTTGCGGCTCAGGCCCCAGGCGTGCAGCAGGCGCGACACCAGCAAGGTGGCGCCGAAACCGTGGATCACCGCGTTCGGGTAACCATTGAGCTCCATGCCGCCGAGCAGGATCAGCGCCAGGGGCAGGTATTCCACCGAATTGGCGTGCACGCGCACGCGGCGCTGCAGCTCGTGGTCGCCGCCATCACCGATGCCGATCTTGACGCGCAAGCGCAGCGCGATGACGCGGATGGCAAGGCTCAGCACCAGCAGCGTGCACAGGCCGGCATAAAGTAGGGTGATCATGGATTTGGCTTCCGCGTGAGGTCGTCCACCATGATCCGCGCTAGCCCGGGCTGCCGCAATCCCGGCTCAGATCAGCCCGTCGCGCCAGGGGCCAGTGATGGCTACGGTGAAGCCCGGCGAATAGACGTTGGCGAACAGCCATTTGCCGTCCGGAGAGAAGCAGGCGCCGGCCCATTCGTCTTCGCGGAAATCGCCAAAAAACCCCATCGCGCCGTCCAGGCGGACGTCGTTGCGGCAAAATTCGAACAGGCCACCTTCGCGGGTCATGCCGTACAAACGCTGCACCGGCTGCTCGGAATCCTCGCAGATCACGATTCCGCCGCGCGGACTCAGCACCACGTTGTCCGGGTAGTCCAGCACCAGCGGATCGGGCGATTCGTAAACCAGCTCCAGCACTTCATCACCCAAGACATAGGCCCAGACCTGGCCGCAGCCTGCGTCGCCGCCGTTGGTGGAAGTGAAGAAAACCCGGCCATCGCCGACGATGCAGCCTTCCAGCCGGGTGAAGCGCGAGCCGCCCTGGGCCAAGCCCTGCTGCACCACGCCGCGCGGGCCGTTGTTGGCATCCACGCCGCGCTCGGGGTGTTCAATCTCAACCCACTGCACCGGGAATTTTTCGCCCATCCGCCGACCCGAGCGCAAATCCGGGGCGCCTACGGCCTTGAGCATCTGCAGCCGCCCGCCCTGCACGGGCTGGCCCGGCACCTTGGGAACCATGCGGTAGAAACCCGCCTCGGGCTCCACGTCTTCAGTGAGGTAAAAAATGCCGGTCGCCGGATCCACCGACACCGCCTCGTGCTTGAACTGGCCCATGGCCACCAGCGGCTCGGCGCGGGAGAGTCCATCGGCCGGCACTTCGAACACGAAGCCGTGGTCCTCGCCCAGTTCATAGGTGACGCCACCTAGGGCCACCGGGCCCTTCGCGCTGACGAACTCCTCGCAACTCAGCCAGGTGCCCCACGGCGTGGTGCCGCCGGCGCAGTTGTTCACGGTGCCGCCCAGCGACGGCCGCGCGCTGATCAGTTTGCCGCTCTGGGTGTCGAACTCCAGCGTGGCCGTGCCGCCGCCGCACAGCGGGTCGAAAGTTGCCGCAGCCGGCGCGAAGCTGCCCCAGCCAGCGGTGATTTCGTGATTGCGCACCAGGGTGATGCGGCTGCCGTTGGCGCGCACCACGCCCATGCCGTCGTGCGAATCGGGCGTGGGCACGTCGCCTTGCAGCGGTTCGTTGGCCCAGCCAAACGTGGTGTAGCTGAAGCCCTCGGGCAGTTTGAGCAGGGGCAGCCCGGTGTTGGCATCGCGGACGGTCCGGAGCGGGCCGTAGCCCGGGTGGGCGGATTGGCTGCCGCCGGCCTGCGCCAGCAGTTGGCCCATGGGGCTGAGGCCCAGCAGCGCGGCCCCCATGCCGAGTCCACCGGCCTTGAGCAGGCGGCGGCGGGAGAGCTGCAGGCGGTCTGGGTTCATCGGTGCATTCCTGAAAGAGAACACATGATTACACCAAACCCATGTCTCAATCGTGTGACGCCGCCGGCCCTCACTCCAGGATCTGGATGCCGGTAGCGACGATGCGCAGCTCGCTCGCAGCCGGCGCCTGCGCCCCATCGTCCTCGACCAGATGCTTGGCGTGTTCGGCGCTGATGGGCTCGACCTCGAGCACGCCGTAGGCAATGGCGCTGCCGCTGGCGTCCTTGGGAACCGCGAACGCGTGGTCCTTGGCCATCACTCGCGCGGTCTGGCCGTCCTGCTCCAGCACCACCCAGCAGCCTTTCTTTTGACAAACCTGGGTGATGCGCCCGCTGAACTTCGCGGCCTGCCCGGCATGCGCCGCGGGATCGGCAGCGGCCTGGGCGATACCCACGGCCTCGCCCTCGGGCAGCGGCGCACCAAAACTGGCGGCCAGCGTCAGCGGCGAAAACGCCAGCAGGTACATCATCACGAAGTTGCGCATCAACATACTCCTCAGGCTGCCAGGGGACGCGCCGACAGTTCGGCGACTTCGTGGGTGGTGGCGAACTTGCCTTTTGAATCCTGGGTTACCTGCGCCAGCGCGCAGCCTGGGTCGTGGGTGAAAAACAGATGCACGTTGCGCGCGAGCTTGTCGTCCAGGAACGCGCGCTTTTCATCAATCAGCATTTCCGGGAAGCGGTCGTAGCCCATGGTGATGGGCACGTGCACCCAGGACCGGCCGGGGATGAGGTCGGCGCAGAACACCAGGCCGCCGTGCGCCTGCCCCTGCGCGTCCGCTGCCCCGACGATTTCGGCCAGCATCAGGCCCGGCGTATGGCCTTGGCTGTAGTGGAAACGCACCGCGGCGCCCAGCGCCTGCGACTGCTCGCCGTGTACCAGTTCCAGCCGTCCGCTGGCTTCCAGCAGCGGCGCCAGTTCCGGAATGAAACTGGCGCGGTCGCGCGGGTGCGGCTCCAGCGCGCGGGCCCAGTGTTCGGCGCCGACCACGAAAGTGGCGTTGGGGAACAGCAGGCGGGCGGGCTCACCCTCGCGCCAGGCGGCAAGCAGGCCGCCGGCATGGTCGAAGTGCAGGTGGCTGAGCACCACGACATCAATGTCCTCGTGCGAGAACCCGGCCTTGGCCAGCGAATCGAGCAGCACGTGCTCCGCCTCCATCACCCCGAAGCGCTCGCGCATCTTGGGTGCGAAAAAAGCGCCAATGCCGGCCTCGAAAAGCACCGTCTTGCCGTTCAGCGGGCTGGCCAGCAGCGCGCGGCAGGACAGCGGCACGCGATTGTCTTCATCCGGCGGCAGCCACTTGGCCCACATCGCCCGCGGCGCATTGCCAAACATCGCACCGCCGTCAAGCCGCTGCGAATTACCCATGATCGACCAAAGCTTCATAAGTCCCCCTAAAACCTGGAAAGCGGCAACTGTGGGAGGGACTTCAGTCCCGATAGCTCTGGCCAAGAAGCATCGGGACTGAGGTCCCTCCCACAAGTGCCTAGCGGTAGATGGAGCCGGCGGAGCTGCCTTTGCCCACGCCTTTCCAGCGCGAATCGGTGCCGGCTTCCACGGCGCCAGTGTCGCGGTGCCACAGCACCACCTGCATGTTGCCCCAGCTGCGGTCGCCCACCTGCATATCGTGGCCCAGCGCCTTCAGCGCCGCCACTTGTTCAGCGCTGAACGCCGCGGGCTCGGCGCTCACCGAGTCGGGCAAGTACTGGTGATGGAAGCGCGGCGCATCCGTCGCCGCCTGCGCGCCCTGCCCGTCCATCAGCTCGAACAGCCCCAGCAGCACCATGGTCGCGATGCGGCTGCCGCCCGGCGTGCCCAACACCGCCACCCGATCATCGGCGATGAGGAACGTGGGCGTCATGGACGACAGCGGCCGCTTGCCCGGCGCGATGGCGTTGGCATCCTCGCCCACAAGGCCAAAGGCATTGGGCACGCCCGGCTTCACCGAAAAATCGTCCATCTCGTTGTTGAGCAGGAAGCCCGTGCCCGGCACCACCAGCGAATTGCCATAGGGCAGGTTCACCGTCTGGGTCATCGCCACCAGATTGCCTTGGGCATCCACGATGGAAAAATGCGTGGTGTCCGGCCGCGTCGGCAGCCCGCCAACGCCCGGCAGCATGGCGCTGGGCGTGGCGCGCTCACTGCTGATGCCGGCGCGCAGGCCGGCGGCGTAGTCGCGGCTCACCAGCAGCGGCACCGGCACCGACACGAAGTCGGGATCGCCGAGGTAAATGGCGCGGTCGCGGAAAGCGCGGCGCATCGCTTCGATCACCAGATGCGTGCGCGGCACTTTCTCGAGCTTGGGATAATCGTAGCCGTCCAAAACGTTGAGGATGGTGGCCAGCGTGACGCCACCGGACGACGGCGGCGGCGCGGTAACGATTTCCATGCCGCGGTGGCGGATGCGAATAGGCTCGCGCTCGACCACGCGGTACTCGGCCAAGTCACGCGCTGTCCAGAGGCCGCCAGCGGCGCGCACGCCCGCCGCCAGCTTCTCGGCATAGTCGCCGCGATAGAACCCATCGGCGCCCTTGCTGGCCAGCAGCTCCAGCGTCCGCGCATAGTCTTCGTTGCG
>JANNQY010000343.1:0-1647 GCA_031400995.1 Lysobacteraceae bacterium | reverse complement strand
CTAGGATAATCCCCAGTCCGCAAGGAGTAGTGAATGCGCCATACGATGATCGCCCTCGCCACCGCTGCCGCGCTTTCCAGCGCCGGCCAAACCCAAGCCGCCGCGCCCGGGCTCACCATCTACAGCGGCGACTACGACGCCTTGCTGCAGTCCGAGGCCATGCCCGGCGGGCCGGGCTATGCGCTGCTGGAAACCACCATCGGCTTCGACCTGGCGCAGGGCGACAACCGGGTGAGCCTGGGTCGCCTGCCCGCGGCGCTGGACGCCAGTTCGGTGCGGCTGCAGCCGCGGGGCGACGCCCAGGTGCGCGGCCAGCGCTTTGATTTCGCGCTGGCCGGCCAGGACGAACTGCTGCGCCGCGCCATCGGCCAGACGGTGAGCGTGGAGCAGACCGTCGGGGCCACCCGCAGCACCTACACCGGCGTGCTGATGGCGGCCGGCGGCGGGCTGACGCTGCGCCTGCCCGACGGCCGGGTGAAAGTACTGTCGGACTACGCCAGCTTTGAGCTGCCGCGACTGCCCGAGGGCATGGTGACCGAGCCAACCCTGGCCTGGGACATCAGCGCGGGCCGCGCCGGTCGCCAGGATTTCGGGCTGGGCTACGCCACCGCCGGGCTGGGATGGCGCGCCGAATACCTGGCCACGCTGTCCGGCGCCGGCAAGGCCTGCCGGATGGATTTTGAAGGTGCCGCCATGGTGGTGAACCGTGCCGGGGCCGATTTCAACGCGGTGGCGCTGACGCTGGTGGCCGGGCAACCGCGCCGACAATCCGTGGCGGGGCCGCAGTTGGACATGATCCAAGTGAGCGGCACCCGAGTGAAGGCAGGCTACGAAGCCGCGCCCGCACCCGAGGCCTCCGGCGAATACCACGCCTACCGAATGCCCGGTTCGAGCAACCTGCCGCAGGGCAGCGTGCAGCGCCTGCCGCTGATCAACCCGGCGCGCGGCGTGCCCTGCGAGCGCCGCTATGAAACCCGCTCGCCGCAGACCGGCTGGCGCCCGCCGCAGCCGGTGATCGACGCCAACTTCAACGCCAGCGAAGGCGAGCAGCCGGTGATCGCCAGCCTGCGCTTCGCCAACCGCAAGGCCAGCGGTCTAGGCATCCCGCTGCCGGCGGGCCGCGTGCGCGTGTTCGACGGCAGCGACCTGTTGGGCGAAGCCGCGCTGGGCCACACGCCGGCCGAGGCCACGGTGGACCTGGACCTGGGCACCGTGTTCGACCTCACCGCGCAGCGCCAGCGCGACGAGTTTCGCGTGGACCGCAGCGCCCGCGAAATGACCGAAACCCTGCGCGTGACGGTAAGCAATGCCAAGGGCGAAGCCAGCACCGTGCGCGTGGTGGAAACCCTGCCGCGCTGGAGCGACTGGGAGATCACAAGCAGCAGCGCGCCAGCCATCAAGCTCGACGCGCAGACCGCCGCATTCGACCTGTCGGTGCCGGCCGGCGGCAAGGCGCAATTGACCTACACGGTGCGCTATCGTTGGGCCCCCGACGTAACCATCGAGTAAGCCGAGACATGACCATCGAACTGCAGCGCCACGGCGCCGTGCTGGAAGTGCGCCTGGCGCGCCCGCCGGTGAATGCCCTCACGCCCGAACTGCTGCTGGCGCTGCGCGCGGCCATCGAAGCCGCGCCCGGCCAGGGTG
>JANNQY010000342.1:0-5863 GCA_031400995.1 Lysobacteraceae bacterium | reverse complement strand
GCTGCGCCGGCTCGTCCTTGCCCACAGTGATCTTCTCGGGGCGGATGGCCAGCGCCACGTCCTGGCCCTCGAAGCCAGTGACACCGTGGCCCACGTAGGCCAGGCATTCCAGCGCGGGGCTGGTGATGGTGATGAAGTCCTTCTCGTCGTCCTTGATCTTGCCTTCGATCAGGTTCACTGAACCGATGAACTCGGCGGTGAAGCGGCAGCTGGGCTGCTCGTAGATCTCGTCGGGCGTGCCCAACTGGCGGATCCAGCCGGCGTCCATGATGGCGATGCGGTGGGCCATGGTCATGGCCTCTTCCTGGTCGTGCGTCACCATCACGCAGGTAACGCCCAGCCGCTCCACGATGTTCACCAGTTCAAGCTGCATATGCGAACGCAGCTTTTTGTCCAGCGCACCCATGGGCTCGTCCAGCAGCAGCAGCTTGGGGCTCTTGGCCAGCGAGCGAGCCAGCGCCACGCGCTGCTGCTGGCCGCCGGACAGCTGGTGCGGCTTGCGTTTGGCGAACTTGCCCATCTGCACCAGGCTGAGCATCTCGTCCACGCGGCGGGCGATGTCGGCCTTGGCCATGCCGTCCTGCTTGAGCCCGAAGGCCACGTTCTGCTCCACCGTCATGTGCGGGAACAGCGCATAGGACTGGAACATCATGTTGATGGGCCGCTCGTAGGGCGGCATTTCAGTGATGTCCTGGCCGTCCAGGATCACCTTGCCCTTGGTCGGCTTCTCGAACCCGCCGAGGCAGCGCAGCAGGGTGGACTTGCCGCAGCCCGAGGCGCCCAGCAGGGCAAAAATTTCGCCCTTGCGGATGGAAATGCTGACGTCGTCCACCGCCACGAAACCATCGAACTCCTTGCGCACCGATTCGATGCGCAGGTAGTTCTCGGAGCCCAGCTTGTCGGTCTTGGCCACGCCGGACGGCGCGCCATTGGGTACTGCTGCCATCGTCTTGCCCCGTTGCGTGGGCGCGGGCCAGCCCGCTGCCGTGTCCGAAAACAAACGGGGCGGGCCGGTGGGCCCGCCCCAGGCGGTGGCGCTTACTGGCCAGTCTTGAGCGTGGTCCAGTGCCGGGTGAACAGCCGGTCCACTTCAGGCGGCAGCACCGCCAGCGTGAACAGTCCTTTCTTGGCGTCCTCGGTGGGATAGATGCCCGGATCGTCCAGGATGACCTTGTCCACCATCGGCAGCGCGGCCTGGTTGGCGCTGGCATAGGCCACGTAGTTCTGCACGCCGGCCATCACTTCCGGACGCATCAGGTAGTTCAGGAACAGGTAGGCGTTGTCCATGTTCTGGGCACCCTTGGGGATGGCCAGCATGTCGAACCACATCGGCGCGCCTTCCTTGGGAATGACGTAGCTGATGTTCACGCCCTTGCCGGCCTCGGCGGCGCGCGCCTTGGCCTGGATGATGTCGCCCGACCAGCCCACCGCCACGCAGATGTCGCCGTTGGCCAGGTCGTTGATGTACTGCGAGGAATGGAAGTACGTGATGGACGGACGCAGCGCCTGCAGGCGGTCCACGCCTTTCTGGATCACCGCAGGGTCGAAGCTGTTGGGCTCCTCGCCCAGGAAGCGCAGCACCGGCGGGATGATCTCCGACGGCGTGTCCAGGAAGGCTACGCCGCAACCCTTGAGCTTCTCGAGATTGGCAGGATCAAGCACCAGCGCCCAGCTGTCGGTCGGCGCATCCTCGCCCAAGGCTTCGCGCACCTTGTCCACGTTGAAGCCGATGCCGGTAGTGCCCCAGAGGTAGGGCAGGCTGTGGGCGTTGCCGGTGTCGTTGTTGGCCAGCAGGGCCATCAGCGCCGGGTCGAGGTTGCCCAGGTTGCTGAGCTTGCTCTTGTCCAGCGGCTGGAACACGCCGGCCTGGATTTGCCGGGACAGGAAAGTGAGCGAAGGCACCACGATGTCGTAGCCGGTGTTGCCGGCCATGAGCTTGGCTTCCAGCACTTCGTTGGAATCAAAGACGTCGTAGGTGACCTTGATGCCGGTCTCGGCCTCGAAGTTGGCGATGGTGTCTTCGGCAATGTAGTCCGACCAGTTGTAGATGTTCAGGACCTTGGACGCCTCCACCGGCTCGGGCGCGACGCCGGCCTGCGGGTCGGCGGCCTGGTCGCGGTTGCAGCCAGCCAGCAGCAGCGCGAGGAACAAGGCGGTGATTCTTGGCTTCATTTCGTACCCCTAGTCGGTCATGAAACGTTTGGAGGAAATCCGGCGAATTGTTGACGCAATATTACACAGCGCCCTGCCCCGGGCCAGCCCGTCGGCCGAGGCCCAGCCCAGGCCTCAACCGGTCGCCATCCCCAGCTCCCGGGCGGTCATGTCCAGCGCCTTCCAGGCCTTCTCGGAAAGCTCGTCGATCTGGGCGCGGCTGATCACCAGCGGCGGCGACAGCAGCATGGAATCGTTGGTGGCGCGCAGAATCAGGCCATTCTTCAACGCCATGTCGCGGCAAAGCTGCCCCACCCGGCCGCGGTCCGGGAAGAAGGCCCGGGACGACTTGTCGGGCACCAGCTCCAGCGCGCCCACCATGCCGGCGATGCGGGCCTCGCCCACCAGCGGATGCTCACCCAGCGCCTTCCATTTCTGCGCCAGGTAGGGGCCGGTGTCGGTGCGGCAGGTGTCGACGATTTTTTCTTCCTGCAGGATCCGGATGTTCTCAAGCGCAACGGCAGCGCAAACCGGGTGGCCCGAATAGGTGTAGCCGTGCGCCAGCTCGCCGCCTTTGTGGTTCAGCACATTCGCGATGCGGTCGTTGAACATCGAGGCGCCCAGCGGGATGTAGCCGCTGGTGATGCCCTTGGCCAGGGTCATGATGTCGGGCTGGAAGCCGTAATAGTCGGCCGCGAACCATTCGCCGGTGCGGCCAAAGCCGCAGATCACTTCGTCGGCGATCAGCAGCACGTCGTGCTTGCGGCAGATGCGCTCGATTTCCTTCCAGTAGTTCTTGGGCGGGATGTAGACACCGATGGCGCCCATGATCGGCTCGCCAATGAACGCGGCGACGCGATCCGGGCCCAGCTCGATGATCTTGTCTTCAAGCCGCTGTGCGCAGACGCGCCCGTAGGTTTCCTCGTCCATGTCGCCGCCGTCGGCGAACCAGAACGGCGGATCAATATGGTGGATGTCGGGAATGGGCAGGCCGCCCTGCTTGTGCATCCCTTTCATGCCGCCCAGGCTGGCGCCGGCCACGGTGGAGCCGTGGTAGCCGTTGTGGCGGCCGATGATGATGTTTTTCTGCGGCTGGTCCTGCACCGCCCAGAAGTGCCGGACCATACGCAGGATAGTGTCGTTGGCCTCGGAGCCGGAGTTGGCGAAAAACGCGTGGTTCAAGTCCCCCGGGCACAGCTCGGCCAGCTTGGCGGCCAGGTGCACGGTGGGCTCGGTGGTGCAGCCGAAGAAGCTGTTGTAGTAAGCCAGTTGGGTCATCTGCTTGGACGCCGCCTCACCCATCTCGCGGCGGCCATAGCCGATGTTTACGCACCAAAGCCCCGCGAAGGCGTCGAGCAGCTTGTTGCCTTCGGCGTCCCAGACGTAGCAGCCCTCGCCCTTGGTGAGGATGCGGGTGCCCTTCTTGGCCAGCGCGGCGTTGTCGTTGAACGGGTGCAGGTGATGGGCAGCGTCGAGCTGCTGCAGGCTGCGGGTGTCGATGGCTTCCATGGTGACTCCGGGAATTGCTGGCGTGGTCAGAGGGGGTGGCAGGGTCAGACGTTGAGGAGCAGGAATTCCCGCTCCCAGCTGCTGATCACACGGAAATAAGTCTGGTGTTCCTTTTCCTTGACGCTGGTGTAGGCCTTGACGAAGCGCTCGCCCAGCAACCCGCGCAGCGGCTTGCACTTGCGCAGCAGCTCGATGGCTTCCAGCAGCGAACTGGGCAGGTCATAGCCCTTGGCGTGGGCGCTGCCGGTGAGCGGCTCGGTGGGCTGCAGTTTTTCCTTCATGCCCAGGTAGCCGCAGGCCAGGGTTGCCGCCAGGGCCAGGTAGGGGTTCACGTCGGAGCCGGCAAAGCGGCTTTCCACCCGCGTGTTCTCCGGGGTGTCCATCGGCACGCGCAGGCCGCAGGTGCGGTTGTCGTAGCCCCACTGCACGTTCTTGGGCGACACCTCGCCGAAGGCCAGGCGCCGGTACGAATTGACGTTGGGGCCGAAGAACGCCATCGCCGCCGGCACGTATTTCTGCAGGCCGGCCAGGTAGTGCATGAACAGCTGGCTTTGCTGGCCGCTCTTGGCGCCCGCGAAGACGTTCTTGCCGGTGCGCGTGTCCACCAGGCTCTGGTGGATGTGCATGGAGCTGCCCGGCTCGTTCTCCATCGGCTTGGCCAGGAAGGTGGCGTAGATGCCGTGGCGCATCGCCGCTTCGCGCATGGTGCGCTTGAACAGGAACACCTGGTCGGCGCGCGACATCGGGTCGGCGTGCTCGAAGTTCACTTCCAGCTGGGCCGCGCCGGACTCGTGGATCAGCGTATCCACGTCCAGCTCCATCGCCTCGCAGTAGTCGTACATCAAGTCCAGGATCGGATCGAACTCGTTCACCGCATCAATGGAATAGGACTGGCGCGCGGTCTCAGGACGGCCATTGCGCCCGGCCGGCGGCTGCAGCGGGAAATCCGGGTCGGTATTGCGCTGGACCAGGAAGAACTCCAGCTCGGGCGCGATGATCGGGCTCAGGCCCATCTGCTCGTAAAGGCCCAGGATGTGCCGCAGCACGTTGCGCGGCGCCAGCTCGTGCGGCTTGCCATCCTTGGTGAAACAGTCGTGGATCACCTGCGCGGTGGGGTCGGTGGCCCAGGGCACCATGCGCACGGTGTCGGCGTCGGGGCGCAGCAGCATGTCCGAATCGGACGGCGACACCAGGTCGTCGTAATTGTCGGGGTAGTCGCCGGTGACGGTGGTGGCGAAGATGCCCTCGGGCAGGCGGGTGCCGTAGTCGTGCGAGAACTTGGCGGCCGGGATGATCTTGCCGCGGGCGTTGCCGGTGATGTCGGGCACCAGGCACTCCACCTCGGTGATGCGCCGGTCCTTGAGCCAGCGGCGCAGCGCGTGTTCCTGCTGCTCGGCGGGGGTTTGCTTGGGTTCTTTTTTCTTGGACATGGGACTAGGGTCTTTGATTGGCGCGCTCGCGGCAGGCTGCCGCAAACGCTTGGAAGATGCCCAGGTAGAAGGGATTCTCGCTGACCCTCCACTCCGGGTGCCACTGCACGGCCAGCAGGAAGGGTCCCGGAGGCTCCAGGCGCACTGCTTCCACCAGGCCGTCGGGCGCGGTGGCTTCCACCACCAGTCCACGACCGAGCACGTTCAGGCCCTGGCCGTGGAGTGAATTCACGTTGGCCCGGTCGGCGCCGGCGATACCGGCCAGCAGCCCGCCCGGCGCCAGGTGGATGACGTGGGAGGGCGCGTACTGCACGCCCAGCGGGTCGTCCTGGTTCTCGCGATGGTCGCTGAAGCCGGGAAGCTCGTGCACTTTCTGATGCAGGCTGCCGCCCAGGGCGACGTTCACTTCCTGGCAGCCGCGACACAGGGCCAGGATGGGGAGGCCCATTTCAATGGCCAGCGGGATCAGGCCCAGGGTGGTGGCATCGCGCGCGGGGTCATGGATGTTGCCGGGGTAGCTGGGCTCGTCGCCATAATGATGCGGCTCGATGTTGCTGTAGGCACCGGTTAGCAGCAGGCCATCCAGGTTTTCAAGGACGGCGCGCAGCTCCAGCGGCGGCGTCAGTGAGGGGATCAGCAGGGGCAGCGCGCCCGCTCCGTCCACCACGGCACGTATGTATTTTTCGCCCACCACCTGGAAGGGGTGATGCCCGATCTGTTTTCGGTCTGAAGGTAGGCCGACCAGCGGGATACGACGCATAGGCGCCTCGCGA
>JANNQY010000341.1:0-1707 GCA_031400995.1 Lysobacteraceae bacterium | reverse complement strand
CGCACTGATCCGCTCACCGGCGTCTACAACCGCCGCCATTTCACCGCACGGCTCGACGAGCTTGCGCAGCAGGCCCAGCGCGGCGGACCGGGCTTCAGCCTGCTGCTGTTGGACGTGGACCACTTCAAGCGGGTGAACGATCTTTACGGCCATGCGGTGGGCGATGCCTGCCTGCAGACGCTGGCGGACCGCCTGCAGCGCGCTTTCCCGGCGCCGGGTGCGCTGCTCGCACGCTTGGGCGGCGAAGAGTTTGGTGTGTTGTTTTCGGGCGGCGCCCCGGCCGCACTGGCGGCCGCCGAGGCGCTGCGCCACGACCTGGTAAACCGCCCCATCGAGTGTGAAGGCAAGCATTTCACCGTGACGGCCAGCATGGGACTGGGCGCGTTCGACCCCGCACTGCATGGCGACGGCGACGCGCTTTACCGGGCGGTGGACGTTGCGCTGTACGCGGCCAAGGGCCAGGGCCGCAACCGCGTGCAGCCGGTGGCGACGGCCCCCGCTTGAGTCGCGGCGCGGGCTAAAATCGCGGCATTCCTTCGGCGGAGCCCGCCCTTGTCCCTGCCCGGCGGTGATCCCGCGCTAGATACCCTGCTGTTGCCGCTGGCCAGCGGCGCGCTGGCCTGGCCTGCGCCGGGACAGTCGCTATTCCTGCGTGCGCGCGCCGGGCTGGCGTTGAACGCAGCGCGTGCGCAGCGCCCGGCCTGCGAGCAGAGCTTCAAGCCCTGGGCCGAGGCGCTGGAGCGCGATGGCTTCGAGGTCACCCAAGCCAACCGCGGCCACTACGCCCGGGTGCTGGTGCTGGCACCGCGCCAGCGCGCCGAGTCGCGCGCTTTGCTGACGCGCGCGCTGGACCAGTGCCTGCCGGGGGGCACGGTGCTGGCCTGCGCTGCCAACAGCGAAGGTGCGCGTTCATTGCAGGAAGACCTGGCGCGGCTGGCGGGCCCCGTGCACAGCCTTTCCAAGAACCACTGCCGCGTTTGCTGGACCGCGCCGGAGGCGAACCGCGATACCGAGCTATTGGCGCAGTGGCGTGACCTGGATGCTCCCCGCCCGATTGCCGACGGCCGCTTCCTCAGCCGCCCGGGCGTGTTTGCCTGGGACCGCATTGATGCCGCGTCGGCGCTGCTGGCGCAGTGCCTGCCTGGTGATCTGGCCGGACGCGGCGCCGACCTGGGCGCCGGCTTTGGCTACCTCGCTTCCGAACTGCTGGCGCGCTGCCCCGGCGTGGTTGCACTGGACCTGTATGAAGCCGAAGCGCGCGCGCTGGCGCTGGCTCGGGCGAACCTGGCCGCTGCCCGGATCGCGCTTGCGTTCCACTGGCACGACGTCACTGGCGGCCTGCTGCAGACCTACGACTTCATCGTCAGCAATCCGCCGTTCCACCAGGGCCGCGCCGACGAGCCTGCGCTCGGGCAGGCCTTCATCGCTGCGGCCGCCTCGGCGCTGCGGCCCGGCGGGCGGCTGCTGCTGGTGGCCAACCGCCACCTGCCTTACGAAGCGAGCTTGGCGCGAGATTTCGGGGCGATGCAGGTGCTGCGCGAACAGGACGGTTTCAAGGTGATTCAAGCAACCAAGGCGGGCCGCGCATGAAACTGGTGAAAGGACTGGCCAACTTGGGCTACGGCAGCCGCAAGCAGGTGGCGCTGATGTTTCGCGAAGGCCGCGTCACCGATGCCGCCGGCGAGGTGCTGTATGCCGACGACGACG
>JANNQY010000340.1:0-16334 GCA_031400995.1 Lysobacteraceae bacterium | reverse complement strand
CCGCCCCCGCGCGGCGGCGGCTAAGCTGCAGCCATGCGCGCACTGAACTGGCATCTGGTGAACTCCGAGCAGGTGGAAGCGTGGCCGTCGCGCTTCCTGCGTGCGCGCGCCAACGCTGACGCGCGCGCGCTGGCGCCGGCGCCCTGGGCGCTGAGGCGCAAGTCCGATGGCCGCTTCCTTGCGGCCGTACACCCCAACCGTGTGCATGCACTGGTGCCGCAGCTGCACCAGGAACCTGGCGTAGGCGAAGCGCTGGCGGCGTTGGATCGCGATGCGGCCGGGCTGGATTTCGACCTGGGGCTGGATGGCCTGCATGCGCGCCTGGCCGCGCTGGGGCTGGACCACAGCTACGGCGATCGCACCGGCCTGGGCCTGGTCGCCGAACCGTCGCGGCTCGAATTTGCCGGCATCGACCGCTACCGCCGCACGCTGTGGTTGCTGGCGCCGGCGGCCCGCGCGTGGCGCCGCATGCAGGTTGCCGCGCTGGCGCAGGGTGTCAGCCTGCAGGCGATCTCGGGCTACCGCAGCCACGCCCACCAGTTGGGTATTTTCGAACGCAAGCTGGCGCGCGGGCTGAGCTTGGACGAGGTGCTGGCGGTGAATGCCGCGCCGGGCTACAGCGAACACCACGGCGGCTGCACGCTGGACATCGGCACGCCCGGCGAACCGGCCGCCGAGGAAGGCTTCGAGGCCACGCCGGCCTACCAGTGGTTGACGGCGAACGCCGGCATTTTCGGCTTTGCCATGAGCTATCCGCGCGGCAATCCGCACGGCATTGTTTTCGAACCCTGGCATTGGCGCTGGCACCCCGCCGCACCTTGACGCCGGTATTTGGCACCCGGCGTGGACCGGCAATCCGGCTGCGCTCCGAAGGGGAGCGCGCTCAATCCTGCGAGCGTTTCACCGCGGGCTTGGCCGGCGCCGCGCTGTCGGCGATACGCCACAGGTAAAGCCCGGCCAGTGTGCGGTAGGGCCCCCACTTCGCGCCGCGCTCCGCAAGCGCCTTCGGCTTGGGCATTTCAGCAAGCTTGTCCAGCAGCTGCGCGCCCTTGCGCACGCCCAGGTCGTCCACCGGCAGCACGTCGGGCCGGCCCAGGCTGAACATCAGCATCATTTCCACCGTCCAGCGGCCGATGCCGCGCACCGCCGTAAGCCGTTCGATGATGTCGGCGTCGGCCATCGTCGCCATTTCGCGCGAACTGGGCACTTCGCCGCAGGCAGCGCGGTCGGCCAGGTCGCGCAGCGCCAGGGTTTTGTTGCCCGAGACGCCGCAGGCGCGCAACGTGGCGTCGTCAATCCGGCCCAAGGTGTCGGCATGGAGCTTGGTAGCGGCGATGGCCACTTCCACCCGGCCGACAATGGTGGCGGCAGCCTTGCCCGAAAGCTGCTGGTACAGGATGGCGCGCGCCAGCGAATCGGTGGTGTCGAAGGGTTTGCGCCAGCGCGCCGCCACGTCAAGCGGACCAATGCGCTCGATCCAGCGGCCCAGCTTGCGGTCGCGCTTGGCCAAGTGCGCCGCCGCCAATTCGAGGTCAAAACCGCGGCGGAATCGGGCCATCAAGCCGGCCTCAGTGGCGCAATGAATCGATGGCCAGCAGCAGCCAGCCCAGCATCAGTAGCACGCCGCCCGCCGGCGCCAGCGCGGTGGAAGCAGCAAAGAAAACGCTGCCCAGCAGCGTGCCGCTGAACAGGCACAGACCCACCAGCAGCCCGGCCAATGCCAGCAGGCGCAGTCGCCCGTGTGCTGTCGGGGCCAAGACCACCAAGGCCAAGCCATGTCCGAACGCCAGCGCCGCGGCCAGCGCCGCGCGTCGCGCCGCGTCACCGTCCAAGCCGTGGCTGGCATAGGCCGCCAAGGCCACCGAGGCGCCGCAGGCCAGCGCGCCGCAGGCGGCCAGCGCGCGCGTCAGTCCGGTCACTCCACGCCCGCCAAGTAATCGTCGCGCGTCCGCATCAGCGGCTCGGCCTTGAAGGCGGCAAGCAGGAACTGGTGTCCCTGGAAACGCGCCTGCCATTCGGCCACCTGCGCGCGCAGCTCCGCCATGCCTGCCTCGGGGGTGACTTCCGCGGAAGCCGCCTGCCGCTGGGCCAACCACGCTTCGGCCCGCGCCGGGTCAAGTTCAACCGATAGCCGCGACCACGTGCCCTCGCCCTGCGTCCAGGCCGCCACGGTGATATCCAGGCCGTCGACGCTTTCAAACACTACGGTTTGCTGCGCCGTCGCGCCGGCATCGGGCGCCACGTCATCCAACGACAGCTGGTCGATGAATCCGGCCGTGGCGTTGCCGATATTCGGCGTCGCCATCGCCGTGGGCGGCAGGCCGTCCAGGCTGAAGCGATCATCGCGGCGCGATAGGGTGAACGCCCGGCCCGCGGCGGGCACGATGCGGATGCGCTGGATGCGCGCCATCGGCATATCCAGCAGGCGCCGGTCCAGCCAATCCACCGGGTTGCGCGCGGGCGCAATGTCCGTATCCAGCAGCCAAACCTGCGGCTCGTCGCCGATGCGCACGTAGCTGCCGCCCAGCGCCGGGTGGTTGTTGCCCACCGTGATTTGCACCTGTACCGCGCCGCCCGAGAGCCGCAGCTGCGAGCCCTTGGCCTGCGCCGATGCGACGTCTTCCACGCCCAGGCGAGCGTGCAGCGCTGGGTTGGCGGTCTTGGCCTCGACGCGTGTTGCTTGGCCCAGACGGAACAGCGCCTGCGTCACCTCGCGCTGGTTGGCCGGCCAGTCCTGGCGGCTGGGCATTTGCCATTGGCCATCGCGCTTGACGATGCTCACCAGCGTCTGCGCGCCGGCACCGAGCACGTCGATGCGGTCCACGGATTCCACCTGCGCATCGAAACCCGGCAAGGCCTTGCCCGAAATCGCCGGCGATACCGTCGCCTGCGCGGCCAGCAGCCACCAGGCCAAGCCAGCCGCAGCCGCTACGGCCAATGCCAGGACGCCCAGGCTGCGCGCGCGCACTGGCTCAGGCCTGCGCTGCGCGCCGGCGCAGCCAGCGGCGCCCGCCCACGGCCAAGGTCACGGCCAACACCACCAGCGCCATGCCGAAAATATTGATCAACTTGAGCCGCATCCCCAGCGCCTCGATGTCGGCATTGAGCTGGTGCTGCACCTCGCGCAGCTCCTTGCGCACGCGCAGCTTGTCCTCCTGGAAGCGCAGGATTTCAGCCTGCTGTCGCGGGCCGAGCGCCTGCGCCTGGCCCTCGGCCCCCGCCGGCTGCAGCGCCAACAGCTGTTGTTCCAGCGAGTCAATCTGCTGCTGCAGCTGCTGCTCCTTGCTGCGGTAGCGCTCCTCGGCGCCGCGGCGCAAATCCGCCACGCGCTCGAACGGGCGCGCTGCAGCGGCGCGGGTGCGCACGCCGATCAGGTCGGCATTGCCCACCAGGTTGTCCACCGCGTTGTAGACGAAGTCACCGTTGTTGGCGAACGCGGTGTACACCGGGTCGCCCATGAACTGCGTCACCTGGACCCAGAGCCGATCAGTCAGCAGGTCGGTGTCGGCCACCACCACCAGGTTGACCGGCGCCAATGCCTGCCCCACGTGATCCTTGCCCGCGCGGCCCGGAAACGCTGACGCCAGCGGCCCAGTGAATCGCGCGGCCAACACCAGCGCCTGGCCGCCCGGCGTAAAGCCATCGCGCAACTGGTCAGGGTCGGCCACCGCTTCGCGCACGGACTCCACCGACGCCAGCGCCGAGGCGCCGGAGCTCTGCGCCAACGCATCCATCTTCAGGGACGAGCCCTCGGCGAGGGACAGCGCGCCCACGGTTGAAAAGTGCAGGTTCTCGAGTTCGGCGGAAATCACATCGCCCTGGTTGAGCGCGTCCCTGGCCAGGCCCAGCACGGCCAAGTGCCGCACCGGCGCGGCGTTGGGGTCGGGCTGCACCTGCAGCGCGTGCTTGCTGTCCAGCACCACCCGGGTGGGGTCGAAGCCGATGCCCCAGGCGGCGAACAACGCCGGCAGGTCGGAAGTGCGCGGCGCCACTTTCGACATCGGGTCCAGCGGGTCGATGCCGGATTGGTCGGCTTCGGAATCCGGATCCACGAACGCAAGCAGGCGCCCGCCGCGCATCACGAACTGATCGATCGCGTAAAGCGCCTCTTCCGACAGGCCCTTGGGGTGCACCACCATCAGCAGGTCCACGTCATCGGCAATGCTGCCGGGCTCGCCCTGCAGGCGGCGCAGTTCAAACAGCTCGCTGATCTGGCGATCCACCACCCAGCCCGGGATGGTGCGGCCGGTGGGGTCGATGGACGGGCCAGTGGGCAGGCCGCTGATCAGCGCCACCACGGGCAGCGTGTCCACGGCCAGGGTGGAAATGAGCTTGGCCACGTCATATTCCAGGAACGATTCCTTGTCCGGCTGGATGAAGGGCATGGCGGTCTCGCCATCGGTGGTGTTCACGCCCACCAGGCCGAAGTAGAGCTTGTCGCCCGAACTGCCCAGCGGCACGCCCTGCAGGCCGTAGGCCTCGGCCTGGTCCTGGGCCTCGGAGAACGGCTCGGGATCAATCACTTCCAGTGTCACCTTGCCGTCGGAGCGGGCGGCCATTTCCTCCAGCAGTTCGCGCACGCGGCCGGCGTATATGCGGAACTGCTGTAGGTCGCGGGTGGCGTGCTCGGAGTAATAGAGCTTCAGCTGCACCGGCTCTTGCACGCTCGCCAGCACCTTCAGGGTGCCGTCGGACAGCGTGTAGAGCTGCTTGTCGGTGAGGTCCACGCGGGCGCCGCGCAGCAGCACCGACGACAGCGCGACCAGGGCGACGAAGCCCAGCGCAAGCAGGCCCAGGGCAATCAGCGGAATGGAACGGCGGTGATTGGAGGTCATGGCGGTCAGTCGGCTTTTTTCATGTCGATCACCAGCACCGTGGCGGCCAGCCAGGCGGCGATGCTGAGCGCGAAGAACACCACGTCGCGCAGGTCCAGTACGCCGCGACTGATGGCCTGGAAATGGGTAAGGAAGCTCAGCCCCGCGAACGCGTCCACCCAAGGCTGCGGCGCCCAGCCGCGCACCAAGTCGAGGGCCAGCGGGAAGCCCGCAAGCAGGAACAGCAGGCAAATCACCACCGTGAGGATGAAGGCCACCACCTGGCTGCGCGTGGCCGCGGAGAGCGCACCGCCCACGGCGAGGAAGGCGCCGGCCATCAACCAGCTTCCCAAGTAGCCCGCCAGGATGACGCCGTGGTCGGGATCACCCAGCCACGCCACGGTGATCCACATCGGGAACGTCAGCGCCAGCGCCAGGCCCAGGAAGGCCCAGGCAGCGAGGAATTTTCCCAGCACTGCCTGCCACAGACTCAAGGGCAGCGTGAGCAGCAGTTCCAACGTGCCGGATTTGCGCTCTTCGGCCCACAGCCGCATCGCCACCGCCGGCGCCAGCAGCAGGTAAAGCCAGGGATGGAAGCGGAAGAAGGCCTGCAGGTCGGCCTGGCCCGCTTCGTAAAAACCGCCGAGGTAAAAGGTGAAGGCACCCGCCAGGGCCAGGAAGATCACCAGGAACACCGCCGCCAACGGCGTGGCGAAATAACTGGCGAACTCGCGCTTGAAAACCGACCAGATGGCGTTCATGCCTGCGCCTCGGGCAGGGTTATGCGGCGAAACACTTCATCCAGGCGGCCGCGCTCGGGCTGCAGCCCGGTGAATGACACGCCGCGCAGGCGCAGGCGCTCGGCCACCGCGTCAGCGGCTACCGGCTTGCCCTGCGGAAACACGTAAAGCCGGCCGTCGCCAACGTCCTGCTGGAAGCCGCTGACGCCCGGCATGCCGTCCAGCGCCGCGCGCGCGGCGATGCTGTCGGTGGCCACCAAGGAAATGGCGCCCTGGTAGCGCGAACGCGCCAGCAATTCCGCCGGCGTGGCGTCAGCCAGCACCTTGCCCTGGGCCACGATCATGGCGCGGCTGCAGACGGCCTCCACTTCTTCAAGGATGTGGGTGGACAGCAGCACGGTGCGCTCGCGCGCCAGTTCGCGGATCAGGCTGCGCACCTCGTGCTTCTGGTTCGGGTCCAGGCCGTCGGTGGGCTCGTCCAGGATCAGCGCCGGCGGGTCGTGCAGGATGGCAGCGGCCAGGCCTACGCGGCGCTTGAAGCCCTTGGACAGGGTGTCGATGGCCTGGTGCCTTACGCCCTCCAGCGCCAGGCGCTGGAACACGGCGGCGATGCGCTCGCGCCGGTGGCTGCCCGCGAGGCCGCGCACGTCGGCCACGAAACCCAGGAAGCCCTCTGGGCTCATTTCGCCGTAGCCGGGCGCGCCCTCGGGCAGATAGCCCAGGCAGCGGCGTGCCGCCAGCGCATCCGTCTGCACGTCGTGGCCGCAGACCGACGCGGTGCCCGAACTGGGCGCCAGGAAGCCGGCGATCATTTTCATGGTGGTGGATTTGCCGGCCCCGTTGGGGCCCAGGAAGCCCAGCACTTCACCGGGCTCCACGCGGAAGCTGATGCCGTCCACGGCCAGCAGGCGGCCGTAGCGCTTGTGCAGGGCGTGTGCCTGGATCATCGCGGTTGCATCTCGCTATTTCAGTAAGGGCTGCAGTGGCAGGCCCGGAAACGACAGGGCGGGCACTAGGCCCGCCCTGCGAAGTTGCTCAGCCGGCGGCCGGGGCCACGGGCGCTTCGGCTGCGGGCGGCTGCGCGCCCTCGGCGGGCGCCTCGGCGTCATCGGACGGCAGCGGTGCCAGCACCACCGGCACCGGCGACGGCTGGCCGGCCACCTGCAGCGGCCAGAACACCCGGAACTCGGCGTCTTCGTCCAGCATGTTCTTCAGCGGGCCGAGGTATTCCTCGAACGGACGGTCGGTGGTTTCCGCACCGCGCACCATGGCCCAGGCGCGGACCAGGTCACGCACGCGCGGCAGGCCGGGCGACGGGCCGGTGTAGGTGGTCGTGGCGACGCGCATGGCAGGAATCTGCACATAGGCCACCGGGCCTTCCACCGTTACGTTGAGGTTCTCCA
The DNA here is from genome assembly GCA_031400995.1 of Lysobacteraceae bacterium. GTDB lineage: Bacteria > Pseudomonadota > Gammaproteobacteria > Xanthomonadales > Xanthomonadaceae > Arenimonas. The sequence goes on along the minus strand of JANNQY010000340.1, from coordinate 9,377 downwards.
GCGGCGCGTTCGGGTCGACCGGAACCGCGGGCGCGGCGACGATCTCGGCCGCAGCGGCCTCGGCGTCTTCGCCCTCGGCGGCAGCATCGGAGGCCGGAGCCGGAACTGCGCCCTTGCGCCTCACTGGCATCACCACGTCGAAGCCGTAGGTGTCGGTACTGAACTCGTTGGTGACGATACGCATCGGGCCAGAGGCCTCGAGGTTGTTCTTTTCCATCACCTGCTCGATCCACTTGAGCTGGTTGCTCATGGCGAGGGCGATTTCGTCATTGGCGCGCTTGGCGGCCGTGGTGACCAGCAGGGCATTGGTGGCCGGCAGGTCGGCGAATTCGAAGCCCGGCTCGTGCTGGCTGAAGTCGAAGCGCGGAATGGTGGTGAGCAGGTTGCTGAGCTTCTCGAGGCCCCGCTTCATGTCGTCGCCGATTTCGCGGGTGACGTACAGGCCGGCAAAGCGGCCCATCAGGTTCCAGCCGTAGTTCACCGTGTAACGCTGGGTGATCTTGACGTTCTGGTTACGCTGGCCAGTGCGCTCGAAGCGGAAGGTCATGCGCTTGTCCTGGCCGCGGCCGGGCACGTCAAGCGCGTAGACAACCTTCTCGCCGGGCACCACGTCGATTACTTCCCAGCTGCCGCTGCCGACGGAGCCCTGCTGGGAGGCGAAGTCGAGCCTGGCGCCCACGCCCAACTCGGGGCCGGAGATGGTCAACGCCATCTTCGGGTCGCGGTTGATCAGCCCATTCCAGTCCCGGAACCGGGCGAAGCCGCTGAGGATGTCGGTGACAGTGGACATCGGGCGGTTGGTTTCGACGGAGTGCGAAACGCTGCGCTTGGCTGGCAGGAACAGGCCAATCATCACGAACATCGCGATGACGATCAGCACGGAAACAATCCACTCGATAACTCGGGTCATTCTCAAGCTCTCCGAAGGCGGCCGTCGGCGGGTTCAAGTGCCCAGCCGCAGGGAAACGGGAGGATATCAGGTCAGGCCGCCGCCCGGCAGGGGGCGGCCGAGGGCTGCCGGCCGGGGGGCTCGCCCTACACCAGCTTTAACTCGAAAGCCTTGAGCACGGCCCGGGTGCGGTCGCGCACGCCCAGCTTGGACAGGATGTTGGATACGTGGTTCTTCACCGTCCCCTCGGCCACCCCCAGCGAGTTGGCGATTTCCTTGTTGGAAAAGCCGCCGGCCATCAGCCGCAGGATCTCGGTTTCGCGCTCGGTGAGAGGGTCCGGGTGGTCCAGGCTGACGAACTGGGTCTGCAGCCCCTCCAACCCCGACAGCAGCCGCTGGGTGACCGCCGGCTGCACCAGCGAGCCGCCGTCGGCCACGGTCTGGATGGCGTTGACCAGTTGATCCAGCGAAACGTCCTTGAGCAGATAGCCGCGGGGCACCGGCGCGGATGCCGGCCAGCACCAATTGGTCGTCGTCGAACGTCGTGAGGATGATGGTGGGCGGCAGTTGGCCCTTGGCCGACAGCGCCTGCAGCGCCTCCAGCCCCGACATCACCGGCATGCGCATGTCCATCAACACCACGTCGGGCTGGATCTGCGTGATCAACTCCACGGCCTGCTGGCCATCATTGGCCTCGGCCACCACCACGATGCCGTCGGCCAGTTCCAGCAGGGATTTGACGCCTTGGCGCACCAGGGTCTGATCGTCGACCAGGCAAACGCGGATCATGGTGAATTCTCCAGTGGCAGATGGATGTCGAGCGAAAACCCTTGGCCGCGCCCGGTGCGGATTTCAAGGCGACCGCCATAGGCCGCCAACCGTTCGCGGATGCCGCGCAGGCCGTTGCCGGGCAGGGGCTCATGCTCGGTGCCGGGGCCGTCATCGTGGGCCTGGATGCGCGCCTGCGCCGCATCCCGGCTGATGCTCAGCCACAGGGTGGATGCGCCGGCATGACGCACGGCGTTGGTGATGATTTCCTGGGTGCAGCGCAGCAGCACGTGGGCTCGTTCGGGGTCGTCGATGGACAGCGGCTCGGGCAACTCCAGGCGTATGTCCAGAGCCGGCACCCCTTCCACCAGGGTGCGGATGGCGCCGCTGAGATCAATGGCGCCGTCTTCGCGCATTTCACTCACCGCCTCGCGCACGTCGGTGAGCAGCAGCTTGGCCAGCGTATGGCTCTGGCGCACGTGCTCCTGCGCCCGGCCCTCGGTGAGGTGATTGGCCACTTCCAGGTTCAGGCTCAGGGCGGTGAGGTGGTGGCCCAGCAGATCGTGCAGCTCGCGGGAAATGCGCACCCGCTCGCTCATCCGCGAACTCTCGGCCAGCAGGGCGCGGGTGGCGCGCAGCTCGGAGTTGAGCCGGCGCTGCTCCTCGCGGGCCTCGGCCTGCTGTTTGGCCACCAGGCCTATCACCATCGCAAAACTCGAGTAGCCCACGTACAGCATCGCCTGCAGTACGGCGAAGCCCGGGGTGAAACCCTCCATCTGGCTGAACACCGGCACCAGCGCAAGATGCTGGAGCACCAGCCAGAGCACGCCCACCGGCAGCGGCACCAGCCACAGGATGACCCCGGCGATGATCATCATCAGCACCGCGCCCATGCCGGTGCCGGTCTGGTAGCTCACCGCGATGGCGGCCAAGGTGAGGGCGGCCAGCAGCACGATATCCATGGCCCGGGGCTTGCGCATGCCTAGGGCCCGGGTCACCTGCCAGTAAATGACACCAAAGGCCAGGTAGGCCAGCGTACCTGCAGTGAGCCCATGCGCGGCCAAGCCCTGGCTGGCGTCGGCGGCATCCAGGCCGTCGGTGGCGGGGAAGTGCCAGGTGAGCACTAGCAGGGGAATGCCCACCACGGCCCAAGTGAACAGGCCGGCGTAGCGCAGCAACTGGGTGTGGGAAAACCGGCTCAGCATCGCCCCATCATAGGCCGAGGGCGGCCGAAGCAGGCCACCCAGAAGTCATGGCCGGGCCAACCGCCGCGACTTGCTGCCCCGGTGACGGCTGCCGTGCGATAATTCCGACCCGATAGCCGACCGGCGCCCCGCCGCCGCGGCCCTCATGCCATCGGAGTCCCCAAGCCAATGCCGATAACCCTGCGCGACGTGCGCGAGCACGAGCTCGACGCCGTAGTTGCCCTGAACAACGCCGCCGGCCCCTCCATCCTGCCGATGGATGCCGCCAAGGTGCGGTTCTTCTGGGAACACGCCGAGTATTTCCGCGTGGCCGAACAGGACGGCGTGATCACCGGCTTCCTGGTGGCCCTGAGCCAGGATGCGCCGCACGACAGCCCAAATTTCCTCTGGTTCCGCGAGCGCCATCAGCGGTTCCTGTACGTGGACCGCATCGTCATCGCCCGGCCCCGCCGCGGCGGCGGGCGCGGCCGGGCGTTTTACGCCGACGTGCAGAGCTTTGCCGAATTGCGCTGGCCCCAGCTGTGCTGCGAAGTCTTCCTGCAAAGCGGCAACGATCCCGCCCTGCTCTTCCACGGCAGCTTCGGCTTCCGGGAAGTCGGGCAGCTGGTGATGGCCGGCACCAGCATCCGCGTGGCCATGCTGATGAAGGAACTCTGCAGTTATCCCTACGTGGCCCAGACCTACGGCCAGCACCTGCCCGACCAAGCCTGGCTCAAGGCCCGCGCCCTGCCCGGCCGCGCCCCCAGCCTGGCAACGGGAACCTGAGCGTGGCGGCCACCACCCCCGACTATGAACAGGCCGGCGAGCTGAAATTCGGCCAGGTCGGTATCGCCAACCTGCGCGTCCGCACCCTGGACCCGGACCGGCTGGCCGCCGAGATGGCCGACCGCGTGCTGCGCGCGCCCAAGCTGTTCGCGCGCGCCGCAGTGGTGCTTGATTTTGGCGGCCTGAACCGGTGTCCGGATGCGGCTGAAACCCGCCGTTTACTTGATGCGCTGCACGCCGCCGGCGTGATGCCGGTGGCGCTGGCCTACGGCACCAGCGCCATCGAGGCGTTGTCGGAGGACGTGGGCCTGCCGCTGCTGGCGAAATTTCGCGCCTCCTACGAACGAGCGGCCGAAGCCGCGCCCACCGAAGCGCCCGCGGCGGCCGAACCCGCCGCCAGTGCACCCGCTGCACCGGCACGCGCCGAGCCCGGCTTGGTCCACGTGCTGCCGGTGCGCTCGGGCCAGCAGGTTTATGCCCAGGATCGCGACCTCACCGTCTGCGCCACCGTGGGCGCCGGCGCCGAGGTGATTGCCGACGGTTCCATCCACGTCTACGGCGCGCTGCGTGGCCGGGCGCTGGCGGGCGCCGGTGGCTTGGCCACGGCGCGGATTTTCTGCCGCGAATTCCACGCCGAACTGGTGGCGGTGGCCGGGCACTACAAAGTACTCGAAGAAATTCCCAAGGAACTGCTGGGCAAGGCCGTGCAGATCTGGCTAGAGCATGACAAGCTGCGCATTGAACAGCTTGATTGATCCATTGCATACCAAGACGCGCCGCGCGCGCGCAGACGGAGAACAACATTGACTGAAATCATCGTGGTCACCTCGGGCAAGGGCGGCGTGGGCAAGACCACAACCAGCGCCAGCCTGGCCTGCGGCCTGGCAAAAGCCGGCAAGAAAACCGCCGTCATCGACTTCGACGTGGGCCTGCGCAACCTCGACCTGATCATGGGCTGCGAGCGCCGAGTGGTGTACGACTTCGTCAACGTCGTCAATGACGAAGCCAGCCTCAAGCAGGCCCTGATCAAGGACAAGCGTTTCGAGAACCTGCATGTGCTGGCGGCTTCGCAGACGCGCGACAAAGATGCGCTTACCAAGGAAGGCGTGGAGAAGGTGCTCAAGGCGCTGGCCGACGAAGGCTTCGACTTCATCGTCTGCGATTCCCCCGCCGGCATTGAGAAAGGCGCCTTCCTGGCCATGTACTTCGCCGACCGCGCGGTAGTGGTGGTGAATCCGGAAGTGAGCTCGGTGCGCGACTCCGACCGCATCCTGGGCCTGCTGGCCTCCAAGACCCGCAAAGCCGAGAACGGCGAGCGTGTGCAGGAGCACCTGCTGCTCACCCGCTACAGCCCCAAGCGCGTGGAGGCTGGCGACATGCTCTCCATCGCCGACGTGCAGGAAATCCTTGGCCTGGAGGTGGTGGGCGTGATCCCCGAATCGCCCGAGGTGCTGCAGAGCTCCAACGCCGGCGTGCCAGTGATCCTGGACGAGAACTCTCCGGCCGGGCAGGCCTATACCGACGCGGTGGCGCGCATCCTGGGCGAGTCCCGGCCGATGCGCTTCACCACGGTGGAGAAAAAGGGCTTCTTCGCCAAGATGTTCGGGGCCTGAGCCATGGGGATCTTCGATTTCCTCACCCATCGCAACAAGAACACCGCCAACGTGGCCAAGAGCCGACTGCAGATCCTGATCCAGCAGGAGCGCAGCATGCGCGGTGCGCCCGACTACCTTCCGATGCTGCAGCGGGAGCTGCTGGAAGTGATCCGCAAGTACATCAACGTGGACGCGGACGCGGTAAAGGTGGACCTGCACAAGGACGGCGACAGCGAGCTGCTGGATATTTCGGTGGCGCTGCCGGACAAAGCGTCGCCCGCCAGCAACTAGATGCTCACACTGGCGGACATCGGCTTCGCGGCGCCGGCCGCGCTGCTGGCGCGCCACGGCCTCGCCCTGCAGCCTGTGGCCGCAGGCGAGCCGATTCCGGGCAGTTATTGGGGCGAAGTGGAAGCAGGCCTGGTCGGCAGCACCGTGTATGCGCGGGCCGACACGCCCGTGCATTCGCTGCTGCATGAGGCCAGCCACCTGCTGGTGATGCCGGCCGAACGCCGCGCTGCGGTACACACCGATGCCACCGACTCGCAGCCCGAGGAAGACGCGGCCTGCCTGCTGCAGATCCTGCTCGCCGATGACCTTCCCGGCGTGGGCCGCGACCGCCTGATGGCCGACATGGATGCCTGGGGCTACACGTTCCGGCTGGGCTCGGCGCGCGCGTGGTTCGAAGGCGACGCCGAAGATGCCCGGGCCTTCCTCGCTGCCCGTGGCCTTATTGTGGGATGGACTTCAGTCCCGACGCCCCTGCACCCATCGGCGCCCGGCCAGCCAAGCCCAAAACAGCCATGACCGGAACCACCCCCCAAACCCCGTTGACCCTTCAACGCGACCGGATTCCCGGCGCCACCCCGGAGACCACCATGCCCACCCGTCGCGCCACGTCGTGGCTCACCTGCCTGCTGGCCACTCTGCTGCTGTCGGCCGCGGCCCTGGCCCAGACCGCCCTGCCGCCCGACGCTCCCGGCGGCAAGGACCATCCCCTGGTGGGTCGCTACGAGGGCTCGCGCCTCATGGCCTACCTCCAGAAGGACTTCGACAGCAAAGCCCTGCTGAGCAGCACGCTCACCCGCGCGGCGAACTACAGGCTGGCGCCGTCCAACACCCTCACTGTGGAAGGCCGCTACACCCACATCGCCTACGAGGCGCCGCTCGGCCGCTCGTCGCTGGAAGTGTTCCGCAACCAGGTCAGCCGCCTGACCGGCCAGGGTTTCCGCACGGCGTTCACCTGCGAGGAAGCCGGCTGCGTGGACGACCCCAAGAAGGCGTACAACATGTCCCTTAGCTGGAGCGACACCGGCGAACACAAGATTGGTGCCGACCGCAAGATCCGCTACGCCCTGCTCCAGCGCGACCAGGCCGGGGCCACCACCACCGTCGCCATCCGCACCGCCGAGCACGGCTCGCCCAACGTCGGCCCGCGCAGTGTGATTTCGGTGGTGGAGTCCAAGGCCATGGAGACCGGCAAGATCGTGTTCGTGGATGCCTCGGCGATGCAGGCGGCGCTGGCCACCACCGGCCGCGTCGCGCTGTACGGCATCCTGTTCGACACCGACAAGGCCGACATCAAGCCCGAGTCCAAGCCCACGCTCGACGAGATCGCGAAGTTCCTGCGCGCAAACCCCGCGCTGGACCTGGTAGTCACCGGCCACACCGATTCCCAGGGCGCATTCGATCACAACGTGGCGCTTTCCAAGCGCCGCGCGGCGGCCGTGGTGGCCGCACTGGTGCAGCAGCACGGCATCCCCGTCGCTCGGCTTACGGCGTTTGGCGCCGGCATGGCAGCGCCGGTGGCGGCGAACGACGATGAGGCCGGGCGCAGCAAGAACCGGCGCGTCGAGCTAGTGAAACGCTAGCGCACCGTCGGCGCCACTTGCGCTGGCAATGCCGGGGGAATAGCCTTCCGGCACGCAGTTTCACCGACTAATCTGGAGCTTCCCCGTGAATAATCCACGCGCCCTGCTGGCGCTTGCCGTTGCCGTTGGCCTGTCCACCCTCGTTGCCTGCCAGCCGGCCGGCGAGCCCGATGCCGATGCTGCCGCGGTGCCACCCGGCAGCGCCGAGACCGCCGACCAGTTCGTCGCCCGGGTCAACACCACCGTCAAGGACATGACGCCCGAACTCACCTCGGCCGCATGGCTCGGCTCCACCTTCATCAGCAGCGACAGCCAGCGGGTGGAATCAGCCGCCAACGAGCGCTTCCTCACCATCAACAACGGCTTCATCGCCCAGGCCAAGACCTACGATGCGGCGGGCTTGAGCACCGACACCGCGCGCGCCCTGCACCTGCTCAAGGTCAGCGCGTCCTTGCCCGCCCCGCGCGACCCGGCCAAGCTCAAGGAGCTCACCGAGATCGTCAGCCGCATGGGCGCCACCTACGGCGCCGGCAAGTGGTGCGTGGACGCAGACAACTGCCGCGATATCGGCCAGGTGTCGGAGATCCTCGCCGATACCCAAGGCAGCAGCTATGACGAGATGAAAACGGCCTGGGAAGGCTGGCACACCATCGCCGTGCCGATGCGCAAGGACTACCAGCGCTTCGTCGAGCTCACCAACGTGGGCGCCACCGAAATGGGCTTCGCCAACACCGGCGAGGTCTGGCGCGCTGGCTACGACATGACCCCGGCCGAATTCGAAGTGGAAGCCGACCGGCTCTGGGGCCAGGTGCAGCCGCTGTACGAACAGCTGCAGTGCTACACCCGCGAGAAGCTGGTGGCGAAGTTCGGCGACAAGGGCCAAGTGGACGGCATGATCCCGGCCCACCTCACCGGCAACTTGTGGCAGCAGGACTGGGGCAACCTCTGGCCGATCCTGGAGCCGTATGCGGGCGTGGGCAGCCTGGACGTCAACAGTGCGCTCAAGAAGCAGCGTGACGCCATCCTGGGTGAACTGGTGGCCGAAGCCGGCGGCATGGGCAAGCTCACCGCGTTTGAACAGGTGGAAATCGAGCGCAAGGCCGATGCACAGATGGCCACCCGCATGACCAAGCTGGCCGAGAGTTTCTACACCGGGCTGGGCATGCCGGCGCTGCCGGACACCTTCTACAGCGACTCGATGCTGGTGCAGCCGCGCGACCGCGACGTGGTTTGCCACGCCAGCGCCTGGCCCATGAACACCGACGGCGACGTGCGCATCAAGATGTGCATCAAGCCCAACGAGGAAGAGCTCACCACCATCTACCACGAGCTCGGCCACATCTATTACTACCTGGGCTACAAGGCGCAGCCGCCGGTGTTCCAGGGCGGCGCGCACGACGGCTTCCACGAGGCCATCGGCGACACCATCGTGCTGTCCATGACCCCGGACTACCTGGCCTCCATCGGACTGGTGGACAAGCCGGCGGTCAGCGACGAAGCGGTGATCAATTCGCAGATGCGGATGGCGCTGGCGAAAGTCGCCTTCCTGCCCTTTGGCCTGATGATCGACCGCTGGCGCTGGGGCGTGTTCGATGGCTCGATCGCGCCGGAGAACTACAACGCCGCCTGGTGGCAGCTGAAAGCCAAGTACCAGGGCGTGGCGCCGTCGAGCCCGCGCGGCGAGGAATTTTTCGACGCCGGCGCCAAGTACCACGTACCGGCCAACACGCCGTACACGCGCTATTTCCTCTCGCACATCCTGCAGTTCCAGTTCTACAAGTCGCTGTGCGAAGCGTCGGGCCACGAGGGCCCGCTCTACACCTGCAACTTCGCCAACAACCCCGAGGCCGGAAAGCGCTACTGGGCCATGATGGAGCACGGCGCCAGCCAGCCGTGGCAGCTCACGCTGAAAGAGCTGACCGGCGGCGAGAAGATGGACGGGTCGGCCGTGCTGGAGTATTTCGCGCCGCTTCAGGCCTGGCTGGTGGAGCAGAACCAGGGCAAGACCTGCGGCTGGGCGCCGACCAAGCCCTGACGCTTCCTTGGACACCGTGCAGATCCAGCGCGCAACCAGCCACGAGCTTGCCGAGCTCGTGCCCCTGTTCGCTGGCTATCTGCGCTTCTACCAGAAGCCGGCGGAGCAGGCGCGCATCGCCGCGTTCCTGGGTGAGCGCCTGCGCGGTGCGCAGTCGGTGGTGTTCATGGCCTACCTGGCCGAGCGTGCCGTCGGCTTCGTGCAGCTCTATCCCGCCTTTGCCAGCCTGGCCTTGGCGCCCAGTTGGAT
>JANNQY010000339.1:0-7418 GCA_031400995.1 Lysobacteraceae bacterium | reverse complement strand
GCGCAGCTTCATTACGATGACATCTTCCGCCGTCGGCACGTATATCTGCCGACCAAAAAGCTTCGCATGCACTCGACGTCGAAAGCGTTCCTGATCGAAATCATCATTGCGACACCTTGCTCACCGCCTCGGGCGAGAGCTTGCTGATGGTGTGCCGCACTTCCCGGCCCAGCACCACCTTGGCGTCTTTTTCCCAGGTGGTCAGCTGCTCGTCGAAGTCGAGCTTGCCGTTCGGGCACACCCACACCAGCTTGAGTTCGCGCAGCTTCTGGATAAAGCCCCGGAACAGCGATTTGTCGAAGAACTCCGGCGCCGCCGGCGCGTACAGCAGGCTCAGCCGCTGCGCGGTGAGGTGGCACAGCGATTCAAGCTCCCCGGCGCTGAGCGTGCGTGGCCCGTTCTTCACCAGCGTGGTGATGGCGATGAAATAGCGCTCGAAGGCCTGCTGCAGGCTGTGGGCGATGGCGCGCAGGCGGAACACTTCATCGGTCTGCCCGGGGCCGCGCGAAATGATGCCGCCCTCGTCCTCGCTGGCCACGTTGAGCAGGCCCTCGGCCACGAACAGGTTGATGGTGGCGTCCAGCTGCTTCGCGAAACCGTCCTGGTCCCACGGCAGGAACAGCTCTTCCTGCAGGAACGGATAGATCGTGCGCCCCAGGCGCAGCAGGCCGGTGCGGCTCATGCGCCGGTTGTTCTGGAAGCACAGCGCCACCCAGCTGGCCGCCGCGAACAGATGCAGCACGTTGTTGCGGAAGTAGCTCTGCAGCACCGCCGTCTCGCCCTCGAGGCTGATCACGTCGCCCAGCGGGTGCTGGGTGCGGGTGAGCACGCCAATCTGTTCGCCGTAGGCCAATATCTGCGCCGGCTCCAGCGCCGTCACCGTGACGCGATCGGAATACGGCAGCGCCGACAGCAGCTTCTTGGAAAGCGCCAGCTGCGCCAGCAGGTCGGCCTCGGACATGGCGTGCTTGGGCGTGGACAGCAGGGCCAGGGCCAGCAGGTTCACCGGGTTCACGTCGGCGGCGCGGTTGATGTTCACCTGGATTTGCTGGGCGATATCTTCCACCGCGTCGTTGATCCAGGTGGGCTTGTCGTCCGGATCGGCGTTGCGTGCGCGCCAGTCGGGGGCGTGCTCGCTCAGCACCGCATCCAGGAAAATCGGTTCACCGAAATTCACCGCCACCTTGCCGTAGTGCTGGCGAAGAATTTCGGCGCCGGCCTTGAGCAGGGCCCAGGTGGTTTCCTTTTCCTTGGGCTGGCCCGTGAGTTCGTCCAGGTAGCTCTTGCCCTCGATCAGCTTCTCGTAGCCGATGTAGACCGGCTGGAACACCACCGGCCGGCGGGGCGCGCGCAGGAAGGCCTTGATGGTCATCGCCACCATGCCGCCCTTGGGCGCCAGCAGGCGCCCGGTGCGCGAGCGGCCGCCCTCGATGAAGTACTCCAGCGAGAAGCCCTCGCTTACCAGCTGCGCCACGTACTCGCCCAGCACCGCCGCGTACAGCGCGTTGCCGCGGATGGAGCGGCGGATGAAGAAGGCGCCGCCGCGGCGCAGGATGGGCCCGATCACCGGCATGTTGAGGTTGACGCCGGCCACGATGTGCGGCGGCACGAGGCCGTGGTTGTAGAGCAGGTAGCTCAGCAGCAGGTAGTCCATGTGGCTGCGGTGGCAGGGCACGTAGACCACCTCATGCCCGGGCGCCACCTGCTTGAGCGTGTCGAGGTGGTTGATGTTGACGCCGTCGTAAATGCGGTTCCAGAAGCCGGTGAGCGCGAACGACGCCGAGCGCACCACCGGGTTGGAATAGTCGGCGGCGATTTCCCAAGCGAAGCCGTGGCCCTTTTTCCAGGCTTCCAGGTACTCGGTGCCATCCCGGCGCGCCTGGTCGGCGATCACCTTGCGCACCGGTTCGGCGTCCAGCACGCGGTCCACCAGCAGGCGCCGGGTGGACAGGTCCGGGCCGATCACCGCGGTGCGGATGGAGCGGAAGTGGCCGCGCAGCAGGCGGCTGACCTTGCGCACCTGGCGCTCGTGCGGCAATTCCTCGGACAGGATTTCCCACACCCGCACGCTGGGCGAGAACTGCACCACGGTGTCGCGGCCGTTGAGCAGGATGGCCAGCAGGCGCCGGAAGCGGCCCACCAGCGCCCAGTTTTCCGAGAACAGCACCGAGAACCAGCCCGACTGCCGCGCCGGCGCCCGGCCCACGAAAATGGACACGGGCACCAGCTGCACGTCCTGGTCGGGATACAGGCGGTGCGCCATCAGCAGGCGCGACAGCGCGTCGGAATGGCTGCGGTTCTTGGGCCGCCCGAACAGCCCGGCCTGGCGCCGAGACAGCGCCACGTAGCTGCGCTTGCGCCCCAGCGGGTCGCCCGGCAGGGCCGCCAGCGGCGAGGGCAGGCCGGCTTCGCGGCAGGCCCGGTCCAGGATCAGCGTGTTGGAGAGCCCGTAGGTCTCGATGACATAGCAGACCGGGCGTTCGAGATTGAAGGGCGGCACCGTTGGCTCGCGATTGATCTCGATCCACGGCTGCAGCAGCTTCTCCATGAAGCGCGCCCACAGCGGCGGCTTGCGGGTGGCGCGGGCGGTCGACGCCGGCGGCGGAGTAGGGGCGTCCATGCGCGTCGGCTCAGTTGGCCGTTGCCGGCGCCGGTGCCGGCTCGGCCTGGGCCAGTTCGTCCTCGGCCTGGCGCAGGCTGTCGGTGCTGTACCAGCCGCCGTCGCGGCGCGTCATCGGCATCTCGAAGCTCACGGTCTTGTCCAGAAGCGGGTAGCTCACCTTCACGGTGGCCTCCTCGCCGTCGGCCGACACCAGCTCGGCCTGCACACCGTCCAGGGCGCGGTCCATGTCCAGCCCGTAGGCCAGCGTCACTTTCTTGATGCCGGCCATCGCGGTTCCGCCCTTTTCCAGGGCCGGCGTCATTTCCAGCGCCCGGGCCTGCTGCAGGGTGGGCAGGTCCACGGCCTTGGCGGTGCTGACCAGGGCGCCAATGGCCTTGCGGGCGCGCTCGCGGTCGGTGAGCAAGGCGGGCTGCGCCCAGGCCATCAGGCTGGCGGCCACTTCGGTGCCGTGGGCTTTCTCGGCGTCGGTCAGCTCGGTGTTGGCCTGGATGGCGGCGTTGACGAAGATCAGCGCGGTGGCCTGCATCAGCGGCCACTGTCCGCTGATCTCGCCCTCGAGCTTGGCCAGCTTGGGCTCCAGGTCGCGGATCAGGGCGGCTTCGGCGTCGGGCGCCGTCAGGCGCCCCATCATGCGGTCGAATTCGGCGGCGTCCTTGTCGCTCACCGGCTCGGCCTGGGCCACGCGCTGGTTCCAAAGCGCTTCGCTGCGGTCGTGCAGTTCCGGCGGCAGGCTGAGGCGCGAGTAGCGCACGAGGTCGTTCTCGCGCAGGGCCTGGGCTTGGGCTTTTACGGCGGCCACCGGGTCGCCGGGGGCTTTGGCCGAGGCGGCCTCCTCGCGGCGGCAGGCGCCCAGGGCCAGCACCAGCGTGAACAGGCCCAGCAGGGCGGCGGCGGACAATCTTCGGGTCATGCGCACAGGGTCTGCGTGAGGATGGTCGGGGGCCGAATCTAGCAGATCAAAGGTTTACGACTTGTTTGCCGGCCCCGGCCGGAGGGCGCATTCAGGGTGCCAGGGCCGCGGCAATCTGGGCCTGGATGGCCTCGGCCGCGGCGACCGGATCGGCGGCTTGGCGGATCGGGCGGCCCACCACGATGTAGTCGGCGCCGGCGGCAAAGGCCGTGGGCACGTCCACGGTGCGCTTCTGGTCGTCGCCAGCCGGGCCGGCCGGGCGGATGCCCGGGCACACGATGAGGAAGCCCGGGCCCTGGGCCTGGCGCAGCGCCGCGGCCTCCTGGCCGGAGGCGATGACGCCGTCGCAGCCGGCTTCCCGGGCCGCGGCGGCACGCTCCAGTACCGCCACGGACGGCTCACGTTCGATGCCCAATCGCCGAAGATCGCCGCTGTCCATGGACGTGAGCACGGTCACTGCCAGCAGCTTAATTGCTCCCTTCTCCTGCGAAGCGGCGCGCATCATGGCGTCTTCTTGCCCGTGGATGGTGCAAAAGGTCACCGGGTAGCGAGACAGGCCCTTCATGGTCGCCGCCACCGTGGCAGGCACGTCGTGGAACTTCAGGTCCACGAACACCTGCTTGCCGCGCCCGGCCAGGTCTTCGAGCACCCGGAAGTAGTCGCCGCTGGTCAGCAGCTCCATGCCGATCTTGTAGAACCGCACCGAATCGCCCAAGCGCTGCACCCACTCGCTGGCCTGCGCGGCGGTGGGGACGTCCAGGGCAAAGATCAGGCGGTCGCGGTCTGGCGTCATGGCAGGGCTCACTGGGCGAAATTCATGGCATCTAGCTTGAGCTGGCGGCGCTCGTGTTCGGGTAGCTCCCAGGCGTTGTTGAACAGCGCCGGCTCCCAGCTGCCATAGGTGGGGTTGGGCAGCACGAACCAGCGCTCGCCCACCCAGCCTGCGTAGGGCGCCATGGCCTGCTCGCGGCCTTCGGGCGTGTTCACCAGCACGGTGGCCATGTCACCGATCTGGTCGCCGAACTGCATCACAACGCGGTGCGTGCGGCCGATCCACTGGCGACGGCAGCCTTTTTCCGTGCCCTGCTGCTCGCAATCCTCGACGAAGAAGCCCAGGCCTAGGAACTGTTCGGGACTTTCGATCGGGAAGCCCAGCTTGCGCAGGTTGCTCAGCGTCGGCTCCTGAAGGTGCGCGGCGCGGTTGCTGATGTAGAACACCGTGACGCCGCGCGCGGCAGCGGCCTGCGCGAACTCCAGCGCGCCCGGCACCGGCGTCGCCTTCTCTTCGCGCACCCAGCCGTCCCAGGTCACTTCGTCGTAGCTGCCGCCGTCGCGAACCAAGCGCGCCTGGTACGGCGAGTTGTCCAGCACGGTTTCGTCGATGTCCACGATCACCGCCGGCGGCAGGCCCTGCGCCGCGTTGATGCGGTCCTCGCGAACCAGCGCGTCCCAGTTCGGCGTCTTGAGCGCGCGGTCCAGCTGGTAGAGCGCACTGCGGAAGGTCTGTCCGGCGAGCAGGCGGTACTCCAACGAGGCCTGAACCCAAGCCACGGCGTTGAGGTTGTCGTGCGCTGCGGGACCCACGGGCGGGGTAGGTACCTTGCGCCGCACCGGGGTGGGCTGCTCCTGCGCCAACCCGTCATCGGTGGGCGGCGCGTCGGCCGGCAGCGTCTGGCAAGCGGCCAGCACCAGGACAGATAGAACGACAAGATTGCGCAAACGCATGCGTGATATCCCAATAAAAAAACAGTCAGAAAACAGGGGTCAGAGTACATTTTCTCGCGGTGGCGTGACATGGACGGGACAGCGGCCCCAAAAATGTACTCTGACCCCTGTTTCAGTCGTTGAACATTGCAGCGATGGCGTCCATGTGGGCGCGGCCGCGCTGCTTTTTCTCGGCGGTTTCGCGCTCGGGGTCGGCGCCGTCGCGCAGTAGGTCGGCGGCGGGGAGTTCGTCCAGGAAGCGGCTGGGCAGCAGGTGCTCGATGGCGCCCCAGCGTTTTACCTCGGCGTTGTGCGACAGGTACAGGCGCTCCTTGGCGCGGGTGATGCCCACGTACATCAGGCGCCGCTCTTCTTCCAGGCGGTTTTCTTCCAGGCTGGCCTCGTGCGGCAGGTTGCCGTCTTCGCAGCCCACCACGAACACCGCGCGGAACTCCAGGCCTTTGGCCGCGTGCAGGCTCATCAGCCGCACCGCGTTGCCGGGCTCGCCGCGGTCGGCGTTGGAAAGCAGCGCCAGCTGCGCCGCCAGCTCGCCCGGGCCGCCGCCGCGCGCGCCTTCGAACCACGATGCCAGCTCCTCCAGGTTGGCCTTGCGGCGCTGGAAGCTGGCCTCGTCCTTGCACTGGCTGCGCACCATCGCCAGCAGGCCGCTTTGCTCGGCCAGCATCGGCACCAGTTCGGCCGGCGTGATTTTCTCGGCGGCGTCGCGCAGCCGGTGCACGACGCGCGTGAACTCGTCCAGGCCCGCCGCCGCGCGCGGCGTCAGCTGCTTGAGCAGGCCCACCTGGCCCGCCGCCAGCGACAGCGACAGTCCGGCCTGCTGCGCCATCGCGGCCAGTTTTTCCAGCGTGGTGGCGCCGACCTCGCGTTTGGGCGCAGCGATGGCGCGCAGGAAGGCGGCGTCGTCGTCGGGATTGGCCAGCACCCGCAGCCAGCTCAGCGCGTCCTTCACTTCGCCGCGGTCCAGGAACGCCGTGCCGCCGCTGAGGTGGTAGGGAATGCGCAGCAGCTGCAGCGCTTTTTCCAGCGGCCGCGACTGGTGGTTGCCGCGGAACAGCACCGCGAATTCGCCCCACGGGATTTCCTTGCCTGCGTGCAGGTAGTGGATTTCGCCCGCAACGCGTTCGGCCTCGTGCTCGTTGCTGCGGCAGGCCCACACGCGCACCGGCTCGCCTTCGCCCTGCTGGCTCCACAGCTGCTTGGGATGCACGTGCGGGTTGCGGGCGATCAGCGCGTTGGCGCAGCGCAGGATGCGGCCGCTGCAGCGGTAGTTCTGCTCGAGCTTGATTACCTTGAGGTTGGGGTAATCGCTGGCCAGTTGGTCCAGGTTCTCGGGTTGCGCGCCGCGCCAGGCATAGATGCTCTGGTCGTCGTCGCCCACGCACGTGAGGTTGCCTTTCGGGCCCGCCAATTGCTTGAGCAGGCGGTACTGCGCGCCGTTGGTGTCCTGGCATTCGTCCACCAGCAGGTAGCGCAGGCGTTCGCGCCAGCCGGCGGCCAGGTCGGGCTCGGCTTCCAGCAGTCCCAGCGGCAGCCGGATCAGGTCGTCGAAATCCACCGCGTTGAAGGCCTGCAGCCGCGCCTGGTAGCGGGCGTACAGCGCCGCGGCCTCGCGCTCGCGCGCCGAGCGCGCGGCCTCGGACGCCTGCTCGGGCGACAGCGCGTTGTTCTTGGCGGCGCTGATCAGGTTCTGCAGCGAATACAGCGCGTCCTTCTTCAGGCCCGGCGTGGCCAGGTCCTTGATGATCGCCATCTGGTCGTCGCTGTCGAAGATGGAGAAGCCGCGCCGGAGCCCCGCGCGCTCCAGTTCGATCTGCAGGAAGCGCAGGCCAAGCGAGTGGAAGGTGGAAATGGTGAGGCCTTCGGCCGCGTCGCCCTTCACGCGCCGGGCCACGCGTTCACGCATTTCGCGCGCGGCCTTGTTGGTGAAGGTGATGGCGGCGATGTGCCGCGCCTCGTGCCGACCGCTGGCCACCAGATGGGCGATTTTCTCGGTGATCACCCGGGTCTTGCCGCTGCCCGCGCCCGCCAGCACCAGCAGCGGCCCGCCGACGTAGGCAACCGCTTCGTGCTGAGGGGAATTGAGACCGGTCATCAACCCCAATTCTACCCGACCCCTTTGTGGGAGGGACTTCAGTCCCGATGCTCTTAGCCAGGAGCATC
>JANNQY010000338.1:0-3428 GCA_031400995.1 Lysobacteraceae bacterium | reverse complement strand
ATCGAACAACTCTACGGCCCCCGCAACCTTACCCACTAACCCCCCCTCCAACCCCCCCCCTTGTGGGAGGGACTACAGTCCCGATGCTCCGGGCGAAGGGCATCGGGACTGAAGTCCCTCCCACAAGGGGGTGGTTTGGAGGGGGGCTTAGTCGATCAGGTTGCGGGCGCCGTAGAGTTCTTCGATTTCGCGGCGCAGCTGCATCTCGATGCGCTGGCGATCCTTGAAGCCAAGGTTCTTGGCCTTCTCCTCGAACAAATACGTGTCGAGGTCGAAATCCTTCAGATGCATCTTCGTGTGGAACAGGTTTTCCTGGTAGATGTTCACGTCCATCATTTCGTACTTCTGCTTGATGGGCTTGGACAGGAATTCCTGGATCGAGTTGATCCGGTGGTCGATGTAGTGCTTCTTGCCCTTCACGTCGCGGGTGAAGCCGCGCACGCGGTAGTCCATCACCACGATGTCGGACTCAAAGCTCTCGATGAGGTAATTGAGGGCTTTAAGCGGTGAAATCACCCCACAGGTAGCCACGTCGATGTCGGCGCGGAAGGTGGCGATACCGTTGTGCGGGTGGGTTTCCGGATAGGTGTGCACGGTGATGTGCGACTTGTCCAGGTGCGCCACCACGGCATCGGAGATCAGCTCGCGGCCGGCCGCCTTCTTGTCGATCACGGGTTCTTCGGAGATCAGGATGGTGACCGAGGCGCCCTGCGGGTCGTAGTCCTGGCGGGCCACGTTGAGGATGTTGGCGCCAATGATCTCGGCCACGTCCGTGAGGATCTGGGTGAGCCGGTCGGCGTTGTATTCCTCATCGATGTACTCGATGTAGCGCTGGCGCTGATCTTCCGAGACCGCGTAGCAGACGTCGTAGATGTTGAAGCTCAGGGCCTTGGTCAGGTTGTTGAAACCCTGGAGCCTCAGGCGGGGCAGCGGCTTGACCACGGTGGCGTTCCTAAGTGCGGAGGGGTTGGAGCGAGGGGCCGCATTATCAGGCAAACCGCCCCCGGTGGAAACCGGCACTCCGGCGAGGCGGGCGCCGATTTGCCCGGGGGGCATTCCCGGCCTAAGCTGAACGAAGGTAACCGGGGCTCGTGACTCCGGCATGGCACTGGATAGGAGCGCGTTGATGTCGTCCCAGCCGCACAAGGCAGTGAGCAGCCTGCTGGCCCCCGATGCGGAAACCATGGGCCGCTTCCTGGACTACTGCCACCGCCGCCGCTACCCGGCGCGCACCGATGTCTTCCGGCCCGGCAGCCCCGCCACGTCGCTGTACTACGTGGTCAGCGGCTCGCTGAGCGTGGTGAGCGAGGAAACCGACGGCCGCGAACTGGTGCTGGGCTACGTCAACGATGGCGAGTTCATCGGCGAGATGGGCCTGTTCTTTGCCGCCGACCAGCGCTCGGTGGTGGTGCGCACCCGCAGCGCCTGCGAGCTGGCGGAGGTCAACTACGAGCGCCTGCACCAGCTGTTCGCCGGCCCGCTGCAGGCCGAGTGCCCGCGCCTGCTCTACGCCATCGGCCTGCAGCTTTCCAAGCGGCTGCTGGACACCAACCGCAAGGCCAGCGGCCTGGCCTTCCTCGACGTCAGCGGCCGCATCGTCCGCACGCTCAACGACTTGTGCAAGGAGCCCGACGCCATGACGCATCCGCAGGGCACCCAGCTGCGGGTGTCGCGCCAGGAGCTGGCGCGCATCGTCGGCTGCTCGCGGGAGATGGCCGGCCGCGTGCTAAAGCAGCTCGGCGAGCAGGGCGTGCTGCACGCCCGCGGGAAGACCATCGTGCTTTACGGCACCCGCTGAGCCCGCTAGGGCATCAGCTCGAAGGCGCCGCGAAGGCGCCGCTGCACCTTGGCGAGGCTGCGGGGATCGGGACGCACCAGCACCGGCCGCGCGGTTTCGCACAGCAGCGGCAAATCCCAGAAGCTGTCTGAGTACACGGCGGCGTAAGGCGGATGGATGCCCTCGCGCGCCAGCGCCGTCAGCTTTCGTGGGCCGATGGTGTGCTCCTGGCCCACCCAGCCACCAAAGGCCGGCTTCACCGTGGAGCCGATCACTGGCACGTCGGGCTGGCCCAGCGCGCGCCACAGCTCGCGCGCCAGGCCGGCTTCGGCGCCGGTGACGATCACCACCGGGTCGCCAGCCGCCAGGTGCGCGTGCAGGCGCAGCACGGCCGGAGCAATCAGCAGCTCGTGCCGGCGCGAGGCGCACTCGCGCACGAACTCTTCGCGTGAATCCAGCAGCGCTTCCTGGGTGCGGCCCACCGTGGCCAGCCAGGTGTAGAAGCTGGCCGGCAGCCACGCGCTGCGCCACCAGGCGAAGCCCGGCGCCAGGAATGGAAAACTCAGCCCGGCCGCCAGCTGCCGCAGCGGATGGCTGCGGAGTTGGCCGCGCAGCCAGGCCGCGACGCAGTCGCCGCGTACCAGCGTGCCGTCGAAGTCGAAGACCACGGTGGCTGGCGCGGTGCTCACGTCAGGCGAACAGCCGGGCCAGCTCGCTGCCCGGGTCAGGCGCGCGCATGAAGGCCTCGCCCACCAGGAACGCATTCACCCCACTGGCGCGCATCAGGGCCACGTCAGCGGGTGTGGCGATGCCGCTTTCGGTAATCAGCAGGCGGTCGAGCGGCACCGCGGTGCGCAGCTCCAGCGTGGTCTGCAGCGACACTTCGAAAGTGCGCAGGCTGCGGTTGTTCACGCCCACCAGGGGCGCGCCGACCTGCAGCGCGCGCTCAAGCTCGTCGATGTCGTGCACTTCCACCAGCACGTCCATGCCCAGCTCCAGCGCCAGGTGCGAGAGTTCGGCCAGCGCGGCGTCGGACAGCGCGGCGACGATGAGCAGGATGCAGTCGGCACCCAGCGCGCGCGCTTCGTATACCTGATAGGCGTCGATGGTGAAGTCCTTGCGCAGCACCGGCAGGGTGCAGGCGGCGCTTGCCTGAGCCAGGTAATCGTCGTGGCCCTGGAAGAAATCCACGTCGGTGAGCACCGACAGGCAGGCGGCGCCGCCGCGCTGGTAGCTGGCGGCGATATCGGCGGGGTGGAAATCCGGGCGGATGACGCCCTTGCTGGGGCTGGCCTTCTTCACCTCGGCGATCACCGCCGGCAGGCCGGCGTCGAGCTTGGCCTGCAGGGCGGCGGCGAAGCCGCGCGTGGGCGGCAGGCCTTCGCAGCGCGCTGCCATATCGGGCAGTGAAACCTGCGCCGAGCGCTCGCGGATTTCTTCCGCCTTGCGGGTGAGGATGGTTTGCAGAATGTCGCTCATGGGGGTCTCGTGGGGCGGCGGCTCAGGGGCCGGCGTAGGCGCGTTCGACTTTCGCCACGCGCAGTTCGAAGTGGGAGTACCAGTGGCTGCGGCCGCGCTCGCGGGCCAGCGTGTGTTCGGCGTTGCGGCGCCACGCCAGGATATCGGCCTCGCTGGCCCAGTAGCTCACGGT
>JANNQY010000337.1:0-19451 GCA_031400995.1 Lysobacteraceae bacterium | reverse complement strand
CGCGGCCGACGGCGACGAAGCCTGGCAGGCCGCGGTGGCGGCAGTGCGTGACCAGGACTGCTTCAACTGGGGCTACGACCCCATGCACTACACCGCGCCCGAAGGCAGCTACGCCAGCGATGCCAGCGACGGCGCCGTGCGCGTGCGCGAATTCCGCGCCGCGGTGCAGGCCCTGCATGCGGCTGGGCTGCGGGTGGGCATGGACGTGGTCTACAACCACACCTATGCCTCGGGCCAGGACCCGCGCTCGGTGCTGGACCGCATCGTGCCGGGCTACTACCACCGGCTGGACGCCAAGGGCGCGGTCACCCGCTCCACCTGCTGCGAGAACACCGCCACCGAACACCGGATGATGGCGAAGCTGATGACCGACTCGGCGGTCACCTGGGCACGCGACTACCGCATCGATTCCTTCCGCTTCGACCTGATGGGCCACCAGCCACGCGCGGCCATGGAGCAGCTGCAGAAAGCCGTGGACGCCGCCGCCGGCCGCCGCGTGCTGCTGGTGGGCGAGGGCTGGAACTTCGGTGAAGTGGCCGACGGCGCGCGCTTCGTGCAGGCCTCGCAGCGCTCGCTGGGCGGCAGCGGCATCGGCAGCTTTTCCGACCGCGCCCGCGACGCCGTGCGCGGCGGCGGCTGCTGCGACGATGGCGAAGCCTTGGTAGCAAACCAGGGCTGGGCGAACGGGCTTTATTTCGCGCCCAATCAATTGGCCGGCGACCGCGCCAGCCGCGCCGACCTGCAGCGGGCGGCAGATCTGCTGCGCGTGGGTTTGGCCGGGTCGCTGCGCGGCTTGACCTTGGAAACCCACACTGGCGCGGCGCGGCGCCTGGATGCCATCGACTATGCCGGCCAGCCCGCCGGCTTCGCCCACGCGCCGGGCGAGGTGGTGAACTACGTCGAGAACCACGACAACCTCACCCTGTTCGACGCCAACGCGCTGAAGCTGCCGGCCGGCACCTCGGCCCAAGAGCGTGCGCGCGTGCAGGTGCTGGCGCTGGCCACGGTGGCGCTGAGCCAGGGCATCGCCTATTTCCACGCCGGCGGCGAGATCCTGCGCAGCAAGTCGCTGGACCGCAACAGCTTCAACTCCGGCGATGCTTTCAACCGCATTGACTGGAGCCTTGGCGAAAACTTGTTTGGCCTCGGCCTGCCGCTGGCCACCGACAACCGCAGCAGCTGGCCGGTGATGCGGCCGGTGCTGGCCGATGATTCGGTGCGGCCGGGCGCGGCAGAGATGGCCTGGACCCGCGATGCTTTCCTGGACCTGCTGCGCATCCGCGCTAGTACCCCGCTGCTGCGCCTGCCCGACGCGCAGGCCGTACTGCAGCGGCTGAGCTTCGCCGGCACTGGGCCGACGCAGCCGGACACCGTGGTGGCCGTGCACGTGGACGGCGCCGGCCTAGCGGGCGCGAATTTCGCGGCGTTGGCTTACCTCATCAACGCCGGCACCGAGCCGGCCACCGTGGCCATGCCGCAGGCCGCGGGCCGGGAGTTCCGCCTGCATCCGGTGCAGGCCAGCGCCAGCGCGGCCGACCCGCGGCCGCGTGCAAGCGCACGCTTTGAACCCATCAGCGGCACCTTCACGGTGCCCGCCCGCACGGCGGTGGTGTACGTGTTGGATTGAACCGCAGCCGCAGGCGTGGAAGCATTCGCAAGCGGGCGGCAAACAGGATCAGGAGCAGGACATGTCAGGGCAAGTGAACGAAGTGGTGATCGTGGGCGGCGGCACGGCGGGCTGGATGACCGCGGCCGCGCTGTCCAAGGTGCTGGGCCCGAACCAGCGCATCCGGCTGGTGGAGTCCGAGGAAATCGGCACCGTCGGCGTGGGCGAAGCCACCATCCCGATGATCAAGCTGTTCAACCAGGCGCTGGACATCGACGAACAGGAGTTCATGCGCGCCACCAAGGGTTCGTTCAAGCTCGGCATCGAATTCGTCGACTGGGGCCGGCTGGGCGACAGCTACATCCACGGCTTCGGCAAGATCGGCCAGGACCTGGGCGTGGTGCCTTTCTACCAGCACTGGCTGAAGATGCGCCAGGCTGGCCGCGCCGGCCCGCTGGACGACTACTCCATCAATACGGCGGCGGCGCGCGCCAACAAGTTCCTGCCGGCCATCACCGACCGGCCCAATTCGCCCATGGCGGACATCGGCTACGCCTACCATTTCGACGCCGGACTTTACGCGCGCTACCTGCGCGGCTACGCCGAGCAGCGCGGCGTCACCCGCATCGAGGGCAAGGTGGCGCAGGTGCAGCAGCATCCGGAATCCGGCTTCGTGGAGGCGGTGGTGCTGGAAAGCGGGGAGCGCTTGGCTGGCCAACTGTTCATCGACTGCTCGGGTTTCCGCGGCCTGCTGATTGAACAGGCGCTCAAGACTGGCTACGAGGACTGGACCCACTGGCTGCCCTGCGACCGCGCCATGGCCGTGCAGTGCGCCAGCACCGCCGCGCTGACGCCCTATACCCGCTCCACCGCGCGCACTGCCGGCTGGCAGTGGCGCATCCCGCTGCAGCACCGGGTGGGCAACGGCTACGTTTATTCCAGCCAGTTCATCAGCGACGAAGACGCCGCCAGCACCCTGCTGGCGAACCTGGAGGGCGCGCCGCTGATGACGCCCAAGCCTCTGCGCTTCGTCACCGGCAAGCGCAAGAAGTTCTGGAACAAGAACGTGGTGGCGGTGGGCCTGGCCAGCGGCTTCATGGAACCGCTGGAATCCACCAGCATCCACCTGATCCAGTCCTCGATCGCGCGGCTGACGGCATTCTTCCCGCACGCCGGCTTCGACCAGGTGGACATCGACGAGTTCAACGACCACTCGCACTTGGAATTCGACAAGATCCGCGACTTCCTGATCCTGCACTACCACGCCACCGAGCGCGACGACACGCCGTTCTGGAACTACGTGCGCACCATGTCCATCCCCGATTCGCTGCAGCGCAAGATGGAGCTGTTTCGCAGCAATGGCCGGGTTTTCCGCGAGGGCAACGAGCTGTTCGCCGAGCCCAGCTGGGTGCAGGTGATGCACGGGCAGCAGATGCAGCCGCGCGGCTACCACGCGCTGGTGGACAGCTTCCCGGATGAAAAGATCTTCAGCCACGTCGACACCGTGCGCGAGGTCATCGCCAACTGCGTGCGCAAGATGCCCACGCACGAGGAGTACATCGCGCGGCATTGCGCCACGCCGCAGGCGGCCTGAGGCCGGGGCCGATGCCGGTGGAGCGGGCGCCCGCGCTGCGTTTCAACCCGCGGCCCAGGATCGAGCGGGTCGCGCTGCCGGGCGTGCCCCCGTGCCTGGTGGTGGACGATGCCCTGGTGGATCCGGAGACATGGGTGGACTACGCCGCAGCCCAGTTCGGCCAATTCGAGGACCAGCCGTTCAACGGGTTCCCGGGACCGGAGCTGCGGCTGCCCGATACCTCGCTGGGCGCACTGGATTGGTTCTTCGCCGAACACGCTCGCCGCGAACTGGGCGGCCGGCGCACGTTGCGCCGCTACGCGCGGCTGTCGATGGTGACGCGCGAGCCGGCGCAGCTGCTGCCCTGGCAGACTTTCTGCCACACCGATCAGTTTGAGTGCGCGCCCGGGCAGTTCGTGGCGGCCAGCGTGCTGTACCTTTTCCAGGATCCGGGCTTGGGCGGCACCGCCTTTTACCGGTCGCTGCGATCCGAGCGCGAGACCGCAGCGCTGGTGCAGGCCTCGGCTAAACTGCCGGCCGCAGAATTCAGCGCGCGCTCCGGCATCCCGGCGGCCTACATGACCGACTCCAATGCCTGGTACGAACGCATCGGCGCGGTGCCGGCGCGGTTCAACCGGCTGATCCTCTACTCGGGCACCGTCCCGCATTGCGGTGACATCACGGCGCCGGAGCGACTCAGCGGCGACCCGCGGAGCGGCCGGCTGACCTTGAATGGGTTCTTCATCTGCAAGCAGAGCGTGACCTGACCGGCATGCCGGCCCCATCAGCGGGCGATGGACGCGACGGTGCGCGGCTTGCGCCGGGATAGCGCGCAAATGTCAGTTTATGGCGTAAAGACCCGTGAATACGTATGCAACACGTCCCGTACGCCGGACCCCGGGGCTACTATCGATCGCAGCTTGGACGGCACGTACTGTCCGGCGCGCAACTCCCGCGAGGCACGGATTTCCCCGTTCCGCCCGCGGGCACAATCAGGTCCACCAGCGTGTCCCGGGAGGGGAGATGTTGAATATAAAGCGTAATGTGCTGAGCGCTGCACTCGCATCCGCGATCATCGCCAGCTCCGGCCAGGCCTTCGCCCAAGCCGCAGAAGCACCCAAAGTCCTGACCGCCGAGGAAGCCGCTGCAGCGGAGGCCAAAGCCAAGGCAGAGGCCGAGGCGGCCGCCGCAGCCACCACCCTTGAAGTGGTGGAAGTCCGGGGCATCCGCCGCGGCGTCGAGAACGCCATTGAAACCAAGCGGGCGTCCAGACAGATCGTCGAGGCCGTGTCGGCCGAGGACATCGGCAAGCTGCCGGACGCCTCCATCGCCGACTCCATCGCGCGCCTGCCGGGCCTCACCGCCCAGCGCGACCGCGGCCGCGCCTCCGAGATCAACATCCGTGGCCTGGCCGGCGACTTCGCCACCACCACGCTCAACGGCCGCGAGCAGGTCAGCCTGGGCAACAACCGCGGTGTGGAGTTCGACCAGTACCCGTCCGAGCTGATGAGCCAGGTGGTGGTCTACAAGACTGCCAACGCTTCGCTCGTGAACCAGGGCATTTCCGGCACCGTGGACCTGCAGACCATCCGCCCGCTGAACTTCAGCGAGCGCGTGGTGGCGGTGAATGCCCGCGGCGAGATGAACGATCTCGACGGCGAGACGTCCTACGGAAACCGCTTCAGCATCTCCTACGTGGACCAGTTTGCCGACAACACCGTCGGCATCGCGTTGGGCTACGCCCGCCTCAACAACCCGGCCCAGGGCCACCAGTTCGAAGCCTGGGGCTACAACGGCGGCGGCGAGCTCGAAGGCGGCAAGCTCTACGACTTCCAGAACGACAACACCCGCGACGGCTTCATGGGTACGGTGGAGTACCGTCCCACCGACAGCTACACCACCATGTTCGACTTCTACTACTCCCGCTTTGACAAGGAAGAGCAGAAGCGCGGCATGGAGTTCTCCACCGGCACGCGAACCAACGTGGTGCGTGATGCCACCGGTACCGCGACCTCGTTCGACTTCACCGGCTTCGACCCGGTGGTGCGCAACGACTTCAACGGCTCCGACGACACCCTGCTGTCGTTCGGCTGGAACCAGAAGTTCACCCTGTCCGAGGCCTGGGCCATCAATGTCGACGTGAGCCACTCCGAGGCCGACCGCGAAGAGCGCATCCTCGAGACCTACTCGGGCCTGGTCCCGGGCGTCACCGACCGCGGTTCGGCGCGCTTCAACTCCGACGGTTTCTTCGATTTTGATTTCGGTCTCGACTACGGCGACCCGGACATCCTGCGCCTGCAAGATCCGGGCGGCTGGGGCCAGGACGGCTACGTCAAGGACTTCGAAGTCCGCGACACCCTGTCCTCGGGCCGCGCTGACGTCGAACGCACCTTCGAAACCGGCATGGTTTCGGCGTTGAAGTTCGGCGTGAACGTGTCCGACCGCTTCAAGAGCCGGGGCTCGGACGAAAACTTCCTGTGCCTGGTGGCCTGCCGCGATGGCGCCACCCTGGAGATCCCGTCCAACCTGCTCACCGGTTCGGAGTTCGGCTTCGCCGGCGTCCCGGGCATCACCGGCTACAACGCCCAAGGCGCGCTGGCATCGCTCTACAACCTGCGCCAGAACGACAACAGGGACATCACCAACAAGAACTGGGAAGTTGATGAAACCATCAACACCTTCTACGCGATGGCCAACATCGACACCGAGCTGGGCTCGGTGCCGGTCACCGGCAACGTGGGCGTCCAGTACGTCGACACCCGCCAGAGCTCGGAAGGTTTCATCACCTACGGCGGCAACCCGCTTGGACAGCCGATCAGCGGCGGCGCCGACTACAGCGAAGTGCTGCCCAGCCTGAACCTGAACTTCGAACTGCCGTGGGAACAGGTCGTTCGTTTGGG
Source organism: Lysobacteraceae bacterium (assembly GCA_031400995.1). Taxonomy (GTDB): domain Bacteria; phylum Pseudomonadota; class Gammaproteobacteria; order Xanthomonadales; family Xanthomonadaceae; genus Arenimonas. Next base: position 13,372 of record JANNQY010000337.1, on the reverse strand, counting down.
CGTGGGCCGCCAGATGGCGCGTCCGCGCCTGGACCAGATGCGCGCCAGTGCCGACTTCGGCATCAACCGCACGCCGACGTCCTGCCCGCCGACTGATCCGGCGCCGTGCCCTCGCTGGAGTGGCGGCGGCGGCAACCCCGAGCTCGAGCCGTGGATCTCCAACTCGGGTGACGTCTCGTACGAGAAGTACTTCGGCGAGCCCGGCAGCCTGGGCTACGTGTCGGCGGCGTACTTCTACAAGGACCTGCGCACCTACATCTACGACCAGATCGTCCCGTTCGACTTCACCGGCCTGCCGGTGCCCCCGGGCACGCTGCCGGCGGACATCCCGGTGTCGAACATCGGCGATTTCACTTCGCCGCAGAACGGCGAGGGCGGCACGCTGCGCGGCCTGGAGCTGGCGGTGTCGGTGCCCTTTGGCCTGTTCTGGGATCCGCTGGAAGGGCTGGGCATGCAGGCCAGCTACACCGACAGCACCACCAACATCGAACCCGATGGCCCGGGCTCGAGCCAGCCGCTGCCCGGTTTCTCGAAGTACACGTCCAACGTGACGCTGTTCTACGAGATCGCCGGGTTCTCCATCCGCGGCAGCCGCCGCAGCCGCTCCGAGTTCCTGGGTGAAGTCCAGGGCTTCGGTGGCGACCGCACCCGCATCCTGTTCGCAGGCGAGGCGGTGGTGGACCTGCAGGTTGGCTACACGCTGCAGTCGGGTTCGCTGGAAGGCCTGTCCATCCTGGCCCAGGTCAGCAACCTCACGGACGAGCCGTTCCGCTCCAACTTCAACGGCCTCGACCAGCGCCCGCGTCAGTTCTTCGAGTACGGTCGCAACTACCTGCTCGGCGTCAGCTACCGGTTCTAACGCTTCAGACCCCCCTGGGTCCCCGACCCCGCTGGCAGCGATGCCAGCGGGGTTTTTCTTTGCAAGAACGGTGTGGTGTCAGAGTCAGTTCCAAGAACTCACTCTGACACCGTTCCTGGCGCCTTCAGGCGTGGCGCCACCATGGGGATTGTGAGCATGGTGCTGGCGACGGCCATCAGCAGCAGGGCGGTGAAGGTGCCGGGTGCGATCACGCCGCGGTCAAGCAGGATATTGACGAAGATGATCATGATCAGCGCCTTGGTCTGCAGCAGCCAGCCGATGGTGGTGGCATCGCCGCGGGCCCAGCCCAGCAGGCGCCCGGCCAAGTGCACACCGGCCAACTTTCCGGCTACGGCCGCCACCAGCAGCAGGGCCGCGGCGCCGAACACCGCTGCGCCGCCCAAGGTCCACTGGGTGCGCAGCCCGGTGCTGAGGAAGAACACCGGCATCACCGTGAGCAGCAGGTGGCTGCGCAGCAAGTCCAAGTGGTCGGAATTGAACCAGCGGCGGTCCATCACCGCGCCGGCCAGGAAGGCGCCCACCATGTAGTGCAGGCCCGACCAGTCGCCGGCGAATCCGCACAGTGCCAGCCAAACCATGGACACGTACCAGCGGTCGCGCTCGGGCAGCCGCGGCATCATCCTGTGCATGCCCCAAGCTGCGGCCGCGAAGCCCACGATGAATACGGCCTGCCGGCCCAGGCGCTCATAGTCGAGCAGGATCAGCGCCAGCACGCCCCAGATCACGATGTCGTCCACGCTGGCATAGCGAAGCACGCGCTGGCCCAGCGGCTTGCGCAGGATGTCCAATTTTTCCATCAGCAGGATCAGGATGGGCAGCGCCGTGACCGCGCAGGCCATGCCCACGCCCAGCACGAATTGCCAGGAGGCGGCGTTCTGGCCGGCCCAGCCGGGGCCGCTGGCCAGCAGCACCATGGCGGCTGCACCGCCCGCCAAAAGCGGAACGCCCAGCGCCAGGCCGGCCGTCAGCGAGGTTTCGCCGCGCTTGGCCCAGGCTTCGTGCAGGTCCAGCTCCAGGCCGGCGGTCCAGACGAAAATCATGACGCCCCAGGCCGCGATGCCGGTGAGCAGCTGGATCACCTCGGGCGTGAAGACGGCCTGGTAGTAGGCCGGGAATGCGGCGCCCAGCAGGCCCGGCCCCAACAGGATCCCGGTGATGATCTGCACCACCACCAGCGGCGCGAAGTAGTCGGTGCGACCCAGGCGCCAGATCAGGTAGGGCAGGCCCAGGATCAGCGTCATGGCGATCAACATCCGTTCAAGCACAGTCATTCGCGATGGTTCCAAGCAGGTGTTGATGGGGGCAAGATGCCAGCGAGGCGGCGCGGCATCGGCGTGAATACGTATGCACCGGCTTAGCGCGCGCGCTGGCCGCAGCCTACCATCGGGAAGTCGAAAAGACGCGCCCGGAGCCAGAGCGGCCCGAGGCGCGCGCAGCACACAACGGCGCGCCCGCGCGCTTCCCTGGGAGGGGAACCATGGTCAGCAGTAAGCCGAACCTGTCGTTCTGGCAGATATGGAACATGTCTTTCGGGTTCCTCGGCATCCAGTTCGGCTTCGCGCTGCAGGGTGGCTTCATGTCGCGCATCTTCCAGACCTTGGGCGCCGAGAAGGACGCGCTGCCGCTGCTCTGGATCGCCGCGCCGCTCACCGGCCTGCTGGTGCAGCCCATCGTGGGCTACTTCAGCGACCGCACCTGGCACCCGCTGCTGGGCCGGCGCCGGCCTTACTTCCTGGTGGGCGCGATCATGAGCTCCATCGCGCTGGTGTTCATGCCGCATTCCTCGGCGCTTTGGATGGCCGCAGGTTTGCTGTGGGTGCTTGATGCCTCCATCAACATATCGATGGAGCCCTTCCGCGCGCTGGTGGCGGACAAGTTGCCCGAGCGCCAGCGCTCCTACGGCTTCGTGCTGCAGACGCTCATCATCGGCATCGGCACCTGGGTGGCCAGCAGCTTGCCTTGGCTGGTGACGCAGCTGGGCGTGCCCAACGAAGCCGGCCCGGGCGTGGTGCCGCCCTCGGTGAAGATGGCGTTTTCCATCGGCGCGTTCGTGTTCCTGGCCTCGATCCTGGTGACGGTGTTCACCACCAAGGAATACCCGCCGGAAGACCTGGCGCGCTTCGACGAAGAAAAGAAATCCGGCCGCGGCATGGTGGCCGAGATCCTGCACAACATCGCCCACATGCCCAAGCAGATGCAGGCGCTGGGTGCGGTGCAGTTCTTCAGCTGGCTGGCGTTTTTCTCGATGTGGTCCATGGCCACGCCGGCGCTGACCGAATTCGTGTTCAAGGCGCCGGCGCCGGATCCGTCCGCATTCGACATGGCCAATGCCGCGCAAGCGGCGGCGTTCCAAGCGGCGAATGGTGCCTACCAGGACGCGGCCGACCTGGTGGGCTCGTACATGGGCTATTACGGCCTGTCGTCCATGGTGGCGGCGCTGGCGCTGAGTTTCTATGCCGCGCGCCAGCCGCTGAACCGGCGCATGGTGCACTTTGGTTCGCTGCTGCTGGGCGGGCTGGGCTTCCTGTCCATGGCGTGGGTGAGCCAGCCGGTGTACCTGATCGGCTCGTTCGCGCTGGTGGGCATTGCCTGGGCCAGTATTTTGTCCATGCCCTACGCGCTGCTGGCCAGTAGCGTGGAGGACAAAAAGATGGGCATCACCATGGGCATCTTCAACATGTTCATCGTGGTGCCGCAGATTGTTGCCGCCACCCTGCTGGGGCCGGCATTGCGCACCCTGTTCGACAACCAGGCCATCTATGCGCTGGTGATCAGCGGCACCAGCCTGGTGATTGGCGCGCTGTGCCTGGTGCGCGTGCAGGAACCGCGCGCTGTCCCGGAACCGACCGCTGCGGCCCACTGAGGATCCACCGTGACTGCCACTCGCCTTGCGATATCGCTGTCGATTGCCCTGGCTTTGGTCGCCGGCTGCCGCCCGGAGGGCGCGGACGTCGCGGCGCCGGCCGCCGCAGCACCGACCGCCTCGCCCGCCAGCTATTACGGCACGCTGGAGCCGCTGGCCAGTGACGCGGTGTATTTCGTGGTCACCGACCGTTTTGCCAATGGCGACATCAGTAACGACCAGCGCGACCAGGGCGGCGAACATCCCACCTTCGACATCCCGCTGGAATGCGCGCCGGGCATGGAGGACAACATCGGCTACCTCGGTGGCGACTTCCGCGGCCTGCTTGATCACGCCGGCTACATCCGCGGCCTGGGTTTTGGCGCGGTGTGGATCACGCCGATCGTGGACAACCCCGACGAGGCCTTCACCGGCGGCGATCCGATCACCTGCACCAGTTTCCTCACCGACAAAGGCAAGGCGGGCTACCACGGCTACTGGGCCACCAATTTCCACACGGTGGACGAGCACTTGGAAAGCGCGGAACTGAAGTTCGCCGACCTCACGCGCGAGTTGCGTTCGCAAGGCCTCAAGACCGTGCTCGACATCGTCGCCAACCACACCTCGCCGGGCTGGACCATGCCGGTGGCGCAGCCGGGTTTCGGCCAGTTGTTCGATGCCGACGGCACGCTCATCGCCGACCACGGCAACTTGCCGCCGCCCGAGTTGGACCCGAAGAACAACCCGCTGCACCGCTTCTACAACACCAAGGCCGACCTGGCCCAGCTGTCGGACCTCAATGGCGAAAACCCGGCGGTGATGGACCACCTGGTGGACGCCTACCTGCAGTGGATAGACCAGGGCGCCGACGCGTTTCGCATCGACACCATCCGGCACCAGCGGCTGCCGTTCTGGAAGGAGTTCTCCGACCGTATCCGCGCCAAGCATCCTGGCTTTTTCATGTTCGGCGAAGCCTTCGACTACGAGGCCAAGAACATCGCGCCCTTCACCTGGCCCGAGAACGGCGGCGTGAGCGTGCTCGATTTCCCGGTGAAACAGGCCCTGTCGGTGGCGGTGGGGCCCAAGGCGGCCGGCTTCGAAACCCTGGCGGACGCGCTGGCCTTGGAGAACGGGCCCTACCAGAACCCCTACGACTTGATGACCTTCTACGACAACCACGACATGGCGCGCCTCGACGCCACCGATGACGGCTTCATCGATGCCCACCATTGGCTATTCACCGCGCGCGGCACGCCCGTCATCTACTACGGTTCGGAAGTGGGCTTCCAGCGTGGCAAGGTCGAGCACTCCGGCAACCGCAACTATTTCGGCGCCGAGCGCCTGGCCGCCGCGCCCGCACACCCCATTTACGTGGCGCTGCAGCGCGTCGCCAACGTGCGCGCGCAGTCACCGGCGCTGCAGCGCGGCCAGCAGCTCAACTTGGAATTGCACGGCGACCGCGCCGCGTTCTACCGCGTCTACCAGCATGAGGGCAGCGCGCAGCTGGCGCTCGTGCTGCTCAACAAGGGCGCAAGCGCGGAGGCTTTCGAAGTGACGCAATACCTGCAGGCCGGTACTTGGGACCCGGCGCTGGGCGGCGAGCCGCAGGACGTGCCCGAAGGCGGTACGTTGAAAGCTACGGTGCCCGCGCACGGCGCCCAGATTTATTTGCTCGATGCCCCGGTGACGCAGCCCGCGCTGGCGGCGCGGCTGGCCGAACTCATGCAGGCGAAGACGCGCCGCACGAGCGGCGGATGACCAGGCGGGTGGGCAGCATCTCGCTGCTCACCGGCTCGCCGCGAAGCTGCTCCAGCACGCAGCCCACCAGCCGCTCGCCCGCCAGGCGGGTGTCCTGCATCACGGTGGTGAGCGAGGGATTGGCAAAGCTGGCCATCGGGATGTCGTCGAAGCCCACCACCGAGACCTCGCCCGGCACCGAACGGCCGGCTTCTGCGAGTGCGCGCAGGGCACCGATGGCCATCAAGTCGCTGGCGGCGAACACCGCGTCGAAGGCCACGCCGCGCGCCAGCAGGCTGCGCATGGCGCCGTAGCCCACTTCTTCGGTGGAATCGCTGGCGTCCACGCGAAGCGCATCGTCCGGCGCAATGCCGGCGGCGGCCAAGGCATCACACAGGCCGCGGTAGCGGTCCAGGAATTCCGGGCACTGCAGGGTGGCGGTGCCGACATAGGCGATGCGGCGGCGGCCTAGTGCCAGCAGGTGTTCGCCCGCCGTGCGGCCGCCCTGGCGGTTATCGCAGCCGATGGACGCGCCGTGCTGGTCTTCCACCGCCGAGCCCCAGCGCACGAAGTGGGTGCCTTCCAGCACCAGCCGCTCGAGTTTGCTGCGGTAGGCGAGGTAGTCGCCGTAGCCCAGCAGGATGACGCCGTCCGCGCGGTGGCTGTCCTGGTAGTCGGCGTGCCAGTCGTCCGAGGTCTGCTGGAACGACACCAGCAGGTCCAGGCCCTGGCGCGCGCAGGCGCGGGTGATGGAGGCCAGCATCGACAGGAAGACCGGATTGATCAGCGAGTCGTCGCTGGTCGGGTCTTCGAACAGCAGCAGGGCCAAGGTGGATGCGCGCTGGCGGCGCAGGCTCGACGCGTTCTTGTCGACCTTGTAGTTGAGTTCCTTGGCCACCGCCTGTACCCGCTGGCGGGTCTCGGCGCTCACCAGCGGGCTGCCGCGCAGGGCGCGCGACACCGTGGCCTGGGACACGCCGGCCCGGAAGGCGATGTCGAACGAGGTGACCTTGGGTTTCATGCCGCGGGCGTGTCCATGGCGACATTCTGCCGCCATTCGCCCCCGCCGGGTAAGCCGCCCGTTCAGGCCGGGCGCGTGGCCAGTGCGGCGCAGGCGCGGGACAGCGCCGCGATGCCGTCCCAATCGCCCGCAGCTACCCGCGCTGGCGGCGCCATCCACGAGCCACCGACGGTGAGCACGTTGGGCAGGGCCAAATAGGCCGGTGCGCTGGCGGCATCAATGCCGCCGGTGGGGCAGAAGCGCGCCGCCGCAAATGGCCCGTGCCAGGCCTTGAGCAGGGCGGTGCCGCCCAGCGACGCCGCTGGGAAAAGCTTGAAGCGGCTCAGTCCGCGCTCCAGGCCGGCCATCAACTCGCTGGCGGTGGCCACGCCGGGAAGGAAGGGGAGGGCGCGATCGGCCGCGGCGTCGTAAAGCGCGGCGGTGGCGCCCGGGGAAATGGCGAACTGCGCGCCGGCGGCCGTCACCGCGTCCAGGTCCGCGGCGGTGAGCACGGTGCCGGCGCCGACGATGGCGCCTTCCACTTCACCGACGATGCGGCGGATGGCTTCGCAAGCGATCGCGCTGCGAAGCGTCACTTCCAGCACCGGCAGGCCAGCTGCCACCAGCGTGCGCGCCAGGGGTACCGCGTGCTCGATCTGGTCGAAGGCCAGCACCGGCAGCACGGGCGCGAGGGCGAGGATGCGGTCTAGCGCTTGGGTTTTCATGCGTGGTTTCCAGACGAGTGACGCAGCGCCACCGCCGCGCCGAGCAGGCCGGGGGCGGGATGGATGATCACGTGGATGCTGACCGATTCGAGCAGCGCTGCAAAGCGGCCCTTGGCCAGGAAGCGTTCGCGGAAGGCGCTGGAGCGCAGGAAGGGAATGAAGCGCGGCACGATGCCGCCGGCAATAACCACCGTGCGTGCGCCGTGGTGCAGGGCGGCGTCGCCGGCCACGCTGCCCAACACGGCGCAGAAACGCGCCAGCGCGCGCCGCGCCACCACGTCGTGTCCCTCCAGCGCGGCCGAGACAACCAGCGCCGGGTCGCGCAGCGGCGCTTCGGTGCTGGCCGGTGGAACGCCCGCCAGCGTGGCGTCGATGTAGGACAGGCCCATGCCCGACAGCAGGCGCTCGGTGGAGCAGCGGCCGTGGCGCGCGCTCACCCAGCGCGAGATCGCCAGCTCCTCGTCGCCAATCGCCGCGAAACTGACGTGGCCGCCTTCGGTTTCCACCACGCGCCAGTCGCTGGCCGCGTCGCCCACCAGCAGGGCCACGCCTAGGCCGGTGCCCGGACCGAGCACCGTTACCGGCCCGAGCAGGGGGCTGGCGTCCGGGCCATATAGGCAGATGCGATCTTCCGCCGCCAGGCTGGACACCGCCCAGGCCACGGCGCCGAAATCATTGATCACGTCCAGATGGGCCAGCCCGAGGCTGTGCTGCAGCTCGCGCCGGCTGAATGACCACGCGCGGTTGGTGAGCCGGACCTCGTCGCCGGTGACCGGCGAGGCCACGGCGAGGGCGGCGCGCCGTGGCCGCGCGCCCACCTGCGCCAGGTAATGTTCGGCGGCGTGCTGCAGGCTGGCGTACTGCGCGCCGGCCAGGCTGTGCACGTGGTGCAGTTCGGGCTGCGGCGTGCGCGGGTCGGTGAGCGCGAAGCGGGCGTTGGTGCCACCGATGTCGGCGATCAGGTCCAAGCTGTCTGGCAGGTTCACCTCAGCCCTCCGCGAACAGCGCGCTGCCGCCCTCTTCGGCCGAATTGGCATGCGCGCGCATCAGGCCAAACAGCTCGCGGCCCACGCCGTGGCGGTTGCCGGCCAGGTCGGGCTGCTGCGGCTCGCGCCCAGCCCACTGCGCGGCGTCCACCTGCACCTGCAGGGTGCCGGCGTCGCTGTCTATCAGCACCACGTCGCCGTCGCGCAGCTTGGCGATGGCACCAGCGCAGGCGGCTTCGGGCACCACGTGGATGGCCGCCAGCACCTTGCCCGATGCACCCGACATGCGGCCGTCGGTGAGCAGCGCCACGCGCTGGCCGCGGTCCTGCATCACCGCCAGCGTGGGCGTGAGCTTGTGCAGTTCGGGCATGCCGTTGGCGCGCGGGCCCTGGCCGCGAACCACGGCGATGAAGTCTCCCGTTAGTTCGCCAGCCTTGAACGCGCCCAACAGCGCTTCCTGGGAAGCGAACACTTTCACCGGCGCCTCGATGCGACGGTGTTCGTGCTTCACCGCCGACACCTTGACGATGGCGCGGCCCAGGTTGCCGGTGAGGCAGCGCAGCCCGCCCTCGGCGTCGAACGGGTCCGACAGCGGCCGCAGTACGTTGGCGTCGCCGCTGTGCGCGGGCGGATCGCGCCAGCGCAGCGTGGTGCCGTCCAGCCAGGGCTCGCGCGCCTGTTCGCGCAGGCTGCCGCCGCCAACGCAGGCGATGTCGGGATGCAGCAGGCCGCCGTCCAGCAGTTCGCGGATGACGAAGGGCAGGCCGCCGGCCGCGGCGAAATGGTTCACGTCGGCCTGGCCGTTGGGATAGATGCGCGCCAGCAGCGGCGTGGCGCGCGAAAGCTCGTCCAGGTCGTCCCAGGTGATGTGGATGCCGGCAACGCGGGCAATGGCCACCAGGTGGATGGCGTGGTTGGTGGAGCCGCCGGTGGCGGCCAGCCCGACCATGGCGTTGACGATGGCTTTCTCGTCAACCGTGCGCCCGACCGGCGTGTAGTCCTCGCCGCCGCCGGTGATGGCGCAGGCGCGCTCGGCCGCGGCCACGGTGAGCGCGTCGCGCAGCGGCGTGTTCGGGTTGACGAAGGAGCCGGGCAGCTGCAGACCCATCATCTCCATCATCATCTGGTTGGAGTTGGCGGTGCCATAAAAGGTGCAGGTGCCGGCCGAGTGGTAGGACGCGGCCTCTGCGGCCAGCAGCTCTTCGCGCGTGGCCTTGCCCTCGGCGTAGGCCTGGCGCACGCGGGCTTTCTCGGCGTTGGGCAGGCCCGAGGGCATGGGGCCGGCGGGCACGAACAGCGCCGGCAGGTGCCCGAAGCTGAGCGCGCCCATCAGCAGGCCCGGCACGATCTTGTCGCATACGCCCAGCATCACCGCGGCGTCGAACATTTCGTGCGACAGCGACACCGCCGTGGCCATGGCGATCACGTCGCGCGACTGCAGCGACAGCTCCATGCCCGGGCGGCCCTGGGTGACGCCGTCGCACATCGCCGGCACGCCGCCGGCCACTTGCGCGCTGCCGCCGGCGTTGCGCGCGGCCATCTTGATCAGCTCGGGATAGAAGCGGAACGGCTGGTGCGCCGAGAGCATGTCGTTGTAGGCGGTGATGATGCCCAGGTTGGGCGCGTGGGTTGCGCGCAGGCGAGGCTTGTCGTCTTCCGATGCGGCAAAACCGTGCGCCAGGTTGCCGCAGCTCAGACGGCCGCGGGCGGGGTCGCGTTCGCGGGCCGCGTCGATGCGCGCCAGGTACTGCGCGCGCGGGCCGTCGCTGCGCGGGCGGATGCGTTCAGTGACGCGTTCAACGACCGGGTGCAATGGCATCAAGGGCTCCAGTGTATTTCCAGCGGCGGGCCCGGCGCGTGCAGCAGGGCCGACACCGGCCAGCGCATCGGGTCTGGCGCCTGCATCAGTGTCTCAAGCAGTTCGCGCTTGCGCGCGCCGGTGACCAGCAGCACGCGGCGATGGCTGCGCAGCAGGCGCGCCAAGGTGAGGCTGATGCGTGGGTGCGGCGCTTCGGGCGGCAGCGGCTGCGGCCGGCCAATCACTGCGTCGGCCAGGCTGGCGGGGTCCATGGCGGCGGCAAGGTTGGGATCGGTGGGAAACAGCGAGGCGGTGTGGCCGTCGTCGCCCATGCCAAGCAGCACCAGGTCGAAAGGCGCGGCCATCAGCGCCAAGGTGTCGCGTGCGGTGGCGAGGTTGGGTTCGGGGCCGGGATCGGCCGGCACCAGCGGCCGCCAGCGCGGCCCGACATTGCCGGCGAAGCACGCCTGCAAGCGCGAAAGGTTGCAGTTGGCGTGGGTAGCGGGCACCCAGCGCTCGTCGGTGAGGGTGATGGCCACGCGCGCGTCCACGTTCGCCAGCTGCGCCCAGCGCATCAGCGCTGGCATCGGTGTGCGGCCGCCGGCCAGGGCCATCTGCACCTGCCCGCGTAGGCGGATGGCGTCGGCGGTGGCGGCGGCCAGGGTGGCAGCGCAGGCCAGCGCAAGGGCGTCCGAAGTGTCGTGGAGATGCAGCTGCCAGGCCATGGTGCGCGTCCTTACTCGCGCCAGCCGTGGCCGTGGCGCTCGGCCAGGGTGACGGCGCTGCTCGGGCCCCAGGTGCCCGCCGGATACGTGCGGGGCGCCAGGCCCTGCGTGCGCCAGGCGCCAAGAATGCCGTCCACCCATTGCCATGCCGTTTCAGTCTCGTCCCGGCGCACGAACAGGGTTCCGTTGCCCTCCAGCGCGTCCAGATACAGCCGCTCGTAGGCGCCGCGCCGCCGCACTTGTTCAAAGGCATCGCGCAGGTCCAGGTCCAGCGCCACCTGCGACAGCTTCAGGCCGTGCCGGTCTAGCCCCGGCGTCTTGCTCATCAGGCTCAGCGAAATGCGCTCTTCGGGCTGCAGTTCGATCACCAGCGCGTTGGGCTGGGGCGCGGCGCCCGGGAAGATGGAGTGCGGCACGGCGCGGAACTGCAGGTAGATCTCGGTGCAGCGGCGCGGGAGCCGCTTGCCGGTGCGCAGGTAGAAGGGCACGCCCGACCAGCGCCAGTTGTCCACGTGCGCGCGCAGGGCCACGAAGGTCTCGGTGCCGCTGTCGCGGCCCAGCTCCTCGCGGTAGCCCGGCACCGCGCGGCCATCGATGGCCCCCGCGGTGTATTGGCCGGCCACGCTATGGCTGGCGGCGTCGGCGCCTTCGATGGCGCGCAGCGAGCGCAGCACCTTGATCTTTTCGTTGCGCACCGCGCTGGGGTCGAACTGCGAGGGCGGTTCCATCGCCGTGAGGCAGAGCAGCTGCAGCAGGTGGTTCTGCAGCATGTCGCGCATGGCGCCGGAGTGGTCGTAGTAGTCGCCGCGGCCTTCCACGCCCACGGTTTCAGCCACTGTGATCTGCACCTGCTCGATGTGCCGGGCGTTCCACAGCGGCTCGAACAGCGCGTTGCCGAAGCGCAGCGCCAGCAGGTTCTGCACGCCTTCCTTGCCCAGGTAATGGTCCACCCGGAACACGTGGTCCTCGTCGAACACCTTGGCCACGCCGTCGTTGATGGCGATGGCGCTGGCCAGGTCGTGGCCGATGGGTTTCTCCAGCAGCACCCGGCTGCCGGCGTCGCCGAGGCCATTGGCGCCCAGGGACTCGCAAATGGCGGCGTAGAACTTCGGCGCGGTGGACAGGTGGCTCACCATCGGGCCCTGGCGCAGGGACTTGATGCGGTCGCACAGGGTCGCCATGGCCTCGGGCTGCTGGGTGTCGGCGGGGCAGTAGTGCAGGCGCTCCACCAGGGCGCGGACCTGGGCCGGATCCGCCGCGGCGCCGGCCTGGCGCTCGATGGCGGCGGCGGCGTGCTCGCGAAACCCGGCGTCGTCCAAGTCGCTGCGCGAGGTGGCCAGGATGCGCATGCCGGGGGCCAGCAGGCCGTCGCGCTGCAGGTCGTACAGCGACGGCAGCAGCATGCGCTGGGCCAGGTCGCCGGTGGCGCCAAAAAGCACCAGCAGCGAGGCCGATTGCTTGCTCATTGGAGGGGTTCCGGTGGAGTAACCTCAAGCATACGCTGCGCGGGCGCGCAGGCCGAGCGTGCATACGATTTCACGGGCGCTGCAACCGCGAGTAAACCGCTGTCCAGGTGGACAGTGGGCTGCTGGCGCCGCCGTGTTAGCGTTTGCTTACCCTTGCCACGGAGCCACGCCATGATCGTAATCAGCCGTCTGTTTCCCCCGGCCGCATTGGTGGCCGCCCTGCTGGCCACCGCCTGCGCCAGCGGCCCGCGCGTCACCACCGAGGCCGCCCCCGGCGCCGACTTCAGTGCCTACCGGACCTATGCGTTTTACGCCCCGCTCGCCGCGGAGTTCCAAGGCTATGCCACCCCCGACAGCGAGCGCATGAAAGCCGCCGTCCGCCAGCAAATGGACGCGCGCGGCTATACCTACAGCGAATCCGCGCCCGACCTGCTGGTGAACATCGACGCCCAGCTGCAGAATCGCACCGACGTGTTCGACGCGCCGCAGATGCAGCAGCGCGTCTATTTCAGCTCATTCGACCGCGGCTACGTCACCAGCACGTACTGGGTGCCGCGCAACGAGGTACACCGCTACATCGAGGGCACGCTCAACGTGGACCTGGTGGACGCCAAGGCCAAGCGCCTGGTCTGGGAGGGCACCGCCGTGGGCCGCATGAACAAAGTGAAGCCCGAAGAGCGCGGCCCTCGCATGGACCAGGCGATGACGGAGATTTTCGCGGAGTATCCGCATCGGGCCGCGCCGTAAGGGCGGTCTAGAAGTTGAGCTTCTCGGGGCTGGCCTCGAACCTCTCCACCGAATCCATGATCTCGCGGCGGGCGGCGTCCACGCCTTCCCAGCCGTCCAGCTTCACCCACTTGCCCTTCTCCAAGTCCTTGTAGTGCTCGAAGAAGTGGCCGATGCGGTCGAGCCAGTGCTGGCTCACCTGGTCGATGTCCTTGATGTGCGAGTAGCCGCCGAACACCTTGTCGATGGGCACGGCCAGCAGCTTGGTGTCTTCGCCGGCCTCGTCCTTCATCTTGAGCATGCCCACGGGGCGGCAGCGGATGACCGAGCCCGGGATCAGGGGCAGGGGCAGGATAACCAGCACGTCCACCGGGTCGCCGTCGCCGCACAGGGTGTGGGGCACGTAGCCGTAGTTGCAGGGGTAGCGCATGGGCGTGGACAGGATGCGGTCCACGAAGATGGCGCCGGTGGCCTTGTCCACCTCGTA
>JANNQY010000336.1:0-1605 GCA_031400995.1 Lysobacteraceae bacterium | reverse complement strand
ATGCCCGGGCGTTCGCGCGCCAGTGCTATCAATTCCATCAGCAGCGCAATGCCCGGCTGGCGCAGGATGCCGAACAGATAAGGCGGTTCGATGGCCTGCGCCAGGTCGGGCTGCTGCAGCAGCAGCGAAATGGCGGCACGCACCAGGCTCACCTTGGGCGCCGGCGTGCCGCGTCCGCCGCGCATGGCCGGCGCGGCGGACGTTGGCCCAGGCGTGGGGGCGCGCTGCCCCACGCCGGTGATTTCCGTCAGCCGTTGCTGCATCAAATCGCGGAACGCTCCGTCGGGGATACCGGCCAGCAGCGGTTTGGCGCGCTCCGCCAGCCGGGCCTTGCCCTCCATGCCGGCCAGGTTCACGTCCTTGGACAATTCACTGAAGAAGAACTCCGAAAGCGGCACCGCCTGCGCCAGGCGCGCGTCGAAGCCGGCCGAGCCTTCCTTGCGAACGATGCTGTCCGGGTCCTCGCCGTCAGGCAGGAACAGGAAAAACCCCTGGCGCCCGTCGCGCATGCGCGGCAGCACCGATTCCATCGCCTTCCACGCCGCGCCGCGTCCGGCGCGGTCGCCGTCGAAGCAGAAGTACACGTCCGTGGCATTGCGAAACAGCAGCTCGGCATGGTCGGGCGTGGTGGCCGTGCCCAGCGTGGCTACGGCGGTGTTCACGCCGTATTGGAACAGCGCCACCACGTCCATGTAGCCCTCGACCACGATCAGTCGCGGGATCTTCGAGTGCGCCTGCTTCACCTGCCACAGGCCGTACAGTTCGCGGCCTTTGTGGAACAGTGCGGTCTCGGGCGAGTTGAGGTATTTCGGGCCGTCTTCCTTGTCCAGCACCCGGCCGCCGAAAGCGATGACGCGGCCGCGGCGGTCGTGGATGGGGAACATCACGCGGTCGCGGAACTTGTCGTAGACGCGGCCGGTGTCGTTCTTGGAAAGCATGCCGGTCTTGTCGAGCAAGCCCAGCCGGCGCTCGTCGGTGCCCAGCGCATCCTTGAGCGCGTTGAAGCCATCGGGTGCGTAGCCGATGCCGAAGCGCGTGCGGTTTTCGGCATCCACGCCGCGCTTGTCCAGGTAGTCGCGCGCTTTCGTGCTGCCCGCCAGCTGCTGCACGAAGAACTTCGCGGCTGCCTCCAGCGCCAGGTAGAGCTCGCGCGACTCGCCGCTCTGCTCGCGCTGCTGGGTGTCGCGCGGCACTTCGATGCCGGCGCGCTTGGCCAGTTCCTCCACGGCGTCGAGGAACTCGAGCCGGTCGTAGTTCATCAGGAAGCTGATGGCGGTGCCGTGCGCCCCGCAGCCGAAGCAGTGGTAGAACTGCTTGTTAGGGGACACCGTGAACGAGGGCGAGCGCTCGTCGTGGAACGGACAGCGCGCCGAGTACTCGCGCCCCTGCCGTTTCAGCGGGACGCGCGAACCCACCACCTCGACGATGTCGGTGCGACCCAGCAGGTCGTCGATGAAGGCGTCAGGAAGGCGTGCCATACCGGCCTAGGATGCCACGTGGCCCAGTTGTAGGAGGGACTTCAGTCCCGATGCTCTCCGCACAGAGCATCGGGACTGAAGTCCCTCCTACAGGAGCGGAGTGGCTCAGCCGGCGAGGGCTTTCTTC